>JAJAYV010000200.1 GCA_026786045.1 Frankiaceae bacterium
CCCCCCCGCCCCGGGGCGCTGGGGCGACGCGGCGACCGCCGCAGTGACCGTGCTCGCTGCGCAGGCCGGCGCGTGGGCGGTGCGGGTGCACGAGGCGCGGCCCAGCGCCGACGCCGTGCGGGTCGTCGCGAAGGTCGGTGCGTGAGCGACGTCGAGCAGGTCGAGGCCGCCAACACGGCGATGTACGAGGCGTTCGAGTCCGCCGATGTCGACCGGATGGCGCGGGTGTGGGACGACGTCGACCCCGGCGGGCTGGTGTGCGTCCACCCGGGCTGGCCGATGCTGCGCGGGCGCGACCACGTGCTGCGGTCCTGGTCGGCGGTGATGGCCGGCACCGACTACATCCAGTTCTTCCTCACCGACGTGCAGGTCAGCGTCGTCGGCGACACGGCGATCGTGACGTGCACCGAGAACGTTCTCACCGAGGTCACCGAGAACCCGGTCGGCGCCTCGGCGGTCGTCGCGACGAACGTCCTCGTGCGCCGCGCCGACGGCTGGCGGGTGCGCGTGCACCACGGCTCGCCGGTGCTGGGGCGGCTCGTCGATGAGTGACCGCATCACGCTGAAGGGCCTGCGCGTCAGGGGGTTCCACGGCGTGCTGCCCGAGGAGCGGTGCGACGGGCAGGAGTTCGTCGTCGACGTCGTGCTCGCCCTCGACCTCGCCCCGGCCGCGGCGACCGACAACGTCGCCGACACCGTCCACTATGGCGAGCTGGCCGAGCGGCTGGCCGCCGTCGTCGCGGGGGAGCCGGTCGACCTGGTCGAGACCCTCGCCGACCGGCTCGCGACGGTCTGCCTGTCGTACGACCGGGTGCAGCGCGCGGAGGTGACGGTGCACAAGCCGTCCGCCCCGATCCCGCTGTCGTTCGACGACGTCAGCGTCACGCTCGTGCGGCCGTGACCGCGGTCCTGTCGATCGGCAGCAACCTCGGCGACCGGCTGGCGATGCTGCGCCTGGCCGTCGAGGTGCTCGAGCCCGCTGCCGTGTCGCCCGTCTACGAGACCGCCCCGGTGGGCGGTGTGGAGCAGGACGACTACCTCAACGCGGTGCTGCTGTGCGAGCTCGACGCCGCGACCGCCTGGGCGCGGGCGCAGCAGGCCGAGCAGACGGCCGGTCGGGAGCGCGTCGTGCACTGGGGACCGCGCACGCTCGACATCGACGTGGTCGTCGCCGACGGACCGGTGCCGGACGGCCTGCTGCTGCCGCACCCGCGCGCGCACGAGCGGGCCTTCGTCCTGCGGCCGTGGCTCGACATCGAGCCCGACGCAGTCCTACCGGGCCACGGCCGGGTGCGCGACCTGCGTGTCGACGACTCCGGCGTGCGGCGCCGTGACGACCTGCGGCTGCTGCCGTGACGCCGACCCGCCCCGGCACGCTCGTCGCGCTCGTGCTCGGCTTCGGCACGCTGGCCTACCTGCTCGCCGTCGTCGCGTACGGCGACCTGCCGCGGCTGCCGCGCTACGCGCCGGTCAGCGTGGTGCTACTGGCGGTGCTCGAGGTCGCCATGGCCAAGGTCGTGCGCGATCGGCTGCTGCACCGCAGCCGGCGCGGCGCGCGGCCGCTGCACCCGATGCAGGTCGCTCGTGCGGCGGTGCTGGCCAAGGCGTCGAGCGCCGGCGGCGCGGTCCTGCTGGGCGTCTACACGGGGCTGCTGGCCTGGACGCTGCCGCGCCGCGACGTGCTCGCCGCGAGCCGCGAGGACGCCCTCGTCGCCGGGCTCTCGGCGCTGGCCTGCCTCGGCCTGGTGGCGGCGGCGCTGCTGCTGGAGGGCGCGTGCCGCCGGCCCGACCGCGACGACCTAGAGTCGGCGCCGTGAGCTCCCCGACCGAAGACCTCGAGGCCCTGTCCACCGACGAGCTGCGCTCGCGCGCGTTCGACAAGGCCGAGCACGCCAAGGACGTCGGCTTCTTCTGGGACGTCGTCAAGCACATGCGCGCCAGCCAGGCGATCGCCGTCGAGGACGGCTCGTCCGGCGGGATCACCGGCAGCATCACCGAGCTGGTCCATCTGGTGCGCGAGCTCACCGGCAAGGAGCCGCTCGGCGCCGACGAGCCGCTGTTGCGAGCCCGTTTCCTCGACTACCTGCGCCAGCCGTGAGCGGCAGCGCGGGGGATGTCGTGCTGGAGCACGTCGCGGTCGAGGTCAGCGAGCTGCTGCCGGCCCCGCCCGACGAGGTCTACGCGCTGCTGACCGACGTCGCGCGAATGGGCGGCCTCGGTCCCGAGAACACCCGCTCCGAGTGGGAGTCCGAGGACCGCGGCGTCGGCGCCGTCTTCCGCGGGTGGAACGTCCTGCAGGGCAACGCCTACGACGTCCCCTGCACCGTCGTCGCCGCCGACCCGCCCCGCGCGTTCGCCTGGGCCGTCGGCGACCCCGCCCTGCCGTCGGCCACCTGGTCCTACGACCTGGTCGAGGACGGCGGCGGCACCCGCGTGACGCAGCGCTTCCAGCACGGGCCGGGCCGCACCTTTCTGCGCCGGGCTGTGTCGGCCGAGCCCGAGCGCGCCGCCGAGCTCGTCGCCCAGCGGGTCGCCCAGATCGAGGCCGGCATGCGCACCACCCTCCAGGCTGCGGCCGCCCTCCTCCGCGAGCACTGAGCCTGCGGGCTGCCGGGGGTCGGGGACGACGGGACGCGTGCAGCGGTCGGTGCACCACGGGTCAACTTCCGGCCGATCGTGACCTCTCTTGCACCGCGCTCTGCACGACACAGGCCGCGCGACCGGGTCCCCTCAGCGGCCGGACAGCTCACCGACCGGCACGACGACGTCCAGGACGTTGCCCGGGGGCGGCAGGGGGCAGCTCCACCGCGGGTCGTGCGCGCAGCTCGGCGCGTAGAGGTAGTTGAGGTCCACGACGAGCTCGCCGTCCGCGGTCGTGCCGAGGTCGGCGCCCTTGATGGTGTCGTAGAGGTAGCGCCCGCCGCCGTAGGACAGCGTCCCGCTGCCGGCGTCGCGCACGGGCACCCACAGCCCGCCGCCGTACGAGGCGAGCCACCACGCGTCGAGCGGCCCCCAGGGGGTGAGCAGGACGCCCGCGCGCTCCCACGGCACCACACCGTCGGTCGCCGTAGGGACCTCGATGCGCAGCGGCTCCGCGGGCTCCAGCCGCACCGTGGCGCGCCAGCCCGGGTCGTGGTCGGGGACGTCCAGCCCGCGGAAGCTCTCGCGGTCCACCGGCGACTGCGGGTGCTCGGCGAACAGCTGGTCGCGCACCGCCGCCCAGCCCGCGTGGGCGACGTGCGGGTGTGCCTCCGCGCGCACGGCGTCGTAGAGCGCGTGCACGCGGCGCCGCCAGTCCAGCAGCTCCAGGGCGGCGGTCACTTGTCGATGTCGCCGATGACGAAGAAGAACGAGGCGAGCACGGTCACAAGGTCCTCCAGGCGGGTGCCGACGAGCGCGGTGCCGAGGGCCGACACGTTGTTGAACGAGGCGGTGCGCATCGCCAGCCTCCACGGCGACCGCTCCCCGCGCGAGACGAGGTAGTAGCCCTGCAGGCCGAGCGGGTTCTCCGTCCAGGCGTACGTCGCCCCCTCGGGCGCCTTGACGGTCTTCGGCAACCGGAGCGCCACCGGCCCGCCGGGCAGCCGGCCGAGGCACGCGTCGGCGAGCTCGACCGCGCCCGTCACCGCGTCGAGCAGGCAGGCGGAGCGGGCGTGCGCGTCGCCCTCGGTCCGGACGGCGACCGCCACGTCGAGCGATCCGTAGGCGAGGTAGGGCTCGTCGCGGCGCAGGTCGAGGTCGACCCCACTGCCTCGCGCGACCGGACCGGAGACGCCGTGTGACAGCGCGACATCCTTTGGCAGCAAGCCGATCCCGCGTGGGACGTCGTCGACGACCGCGGTCAGCACGGGCACCAGGGCGCGCACACCGTCGAGGGCGGTGTGCACCCGGTCGGTCCACCCGGCCGGCACGTCGGCGGCCAGCCCGCCGATCCGGTTGAACATGTAGTGCATCCGCCCGCCG
This sequence comes from Frankiaceae bacterium, assembly GCA_026786045.1. Taxonomy (GTDB): domain Bacteria; phylum Actinomycetota; class Actinomycetes; order Mycobacteriales; family SCTD01; genus SCTD01. Next base: position 3,964 of record JAJAYV010000200.1, read on the forward strand.
GTGGCCTCCTCCATGACGGCCTGCAGCGCCTCGCGTTCGGCGAAGCCGACCTGCCGGTCGGGGTCGGACGCGCCGAGGAACGCCAGGCCGTTGAGCACCCGGTTCAGCTCGGCGAGCAGGGTGCGCAGCCACACCGCCCGGTCGGGCACCTGCATGCCGAGCATCCGCTCGACGGCCAGGCAGATGCCCAGCTCGCTGCTGAACGCCGACAACCAGTCGTGCCGGTTGGCCAGCATCACCGCCTGCCGGTAGTCGCGGACCTCGAAGAGCTTCTCGGCGCCGCGGTGCAGGAAGCCGACGACCGGCTCGGCGGTCTCGACGACGTCGCCGGTCAGCGTGAGCGCCACCTGCAGCACGCCGTGCGTCGACGGGTGGTGCGGCCCGAGCCGCAGGACCGTCGCGCCGGTGGCGTGGGCTGCGGCGCCGACGCCGACGAGGAGCTCGGTCATGCGAGCGGGTCCGCGATGCCGACGGGGGCGACCACCCAGCCGTACGACCCGAGGCCGCGCCGATCCAGCAGCTCGGCCGCCGACGAGGCCGCGGCGAGCTGCGCGAGGTAGTTGTGCGGATCGTTCCGGGAGAGCTCCTTGGGCGGGTGCTCGCTGCGGATCCCCAGCAGCGACAGGGCATCTGCTTGTGGGATCAGCCGGCCGCCGGACGCGGCAGCGACCGCGTCGAGTGCGACGTGGGCCGTGATGTCGCAGCTGCCGTCCGGCACCGGGTGCACCGGCCGGCCGTTCCGCCAGCCCGTGAGCGTCGGCCGACGGTCGCCGAGCACGTGCCCGTAGTCGACGGTGACGGCCAGCCCGCGCCGCACCTGCCCGACAGCGGCCGTCCAGGCGCGGTCGCGGGTCAGGCCCACCTCGACCCGGCGGCCCTGCGGCCACCACCGGCTGGCCCAGTCGACCGCCTCCGGCGAGGCGGGCGCCCCCAGCGCCTCGGTCCCGTCCGGTGCGACCTCGACGAGCCGGTCGTCGAACACCACGTCGAGCGGGACGTCGTCGAGCCACTCGTTGGAGAACAGCAGGCCCTCGAGCTCCGGGACCTCGGCGCTCCAGCCGATCCCGTCGAGCCCCGGGTCGGGGGCGAGGTCGACGCCGGTCAGCCGCCAGCGGGCGGGCACGTCGGGCAGCGCGGCCAGCAGCGTGCCGCGACCGGCGCCGACGTCGACGAGGTCGAACGGGGCGGGCCGGCCCAGCGCGTCGTCGACGAGCCCGGCCAGGCGGCGCACGGCCACCGCGAACTGCGGCGCCGCGGCGACGGACGTACGGAAGTGGTCGGCCGGCGCGTGGCGCAGGAAGAACCCGTCCGGGCCGTAGAGGGCCGCGGACCAGGCCTGCCGCCAGGGGACCGTCTGCACCCTGGCAGTCTGCCGCCCATGGCAGCCGACGACCGCATGGCCCGCTTCGACGACGACCTGCGCAGCGGGACGCACCTGTGGACGACCCTCGGCTACCGCCGCCTCGGGTGGGGCGAGGGCACGACGACCATCGCCTGGGACGCCACCCCGGAGTACGGCTTCCCGACCGCGGGCGGGCCAGTCATCCAGGGCGGGCTGGTCACCGCGGTCCTCGACGCGGCGATGGGCGGCGCGTGCTGGACGGTGCTCGACGCCGACGCCGCCTTCCTCACCGCCGACCTGCGCGTGGAGTTCCTGCGCTCCACCCGGCCGGGGACGGTGACCGCCACCGGCACGGTGGTCCGCCGCACCCGCCGGGTCGTGTTCTGCTCGGCCGAGCTGGTCGACGCCGACGGCACGCTGCTGGCCGTCAGCCGCTGCACGCAGGTCGTCCTGCCGGCCGAGGGGCGGGCCGGTCGCTACGACCCGCCGTCCGCCGACGGATCACCCCCGGAGGACGCCCGCGGGTGATCCCCGCCACAAGGCCTGGACGCTGCGCCCCACCGGGCTACCGTGGACGCGTACGTCCGGTACCCCTCGATGGACTGGAACGCTTGTGGAACCCACCTCTGCTCGTCCCGCACGCCTGCGCGTCGGCGTCGTCGGCGCCGGCCGGGTCGGAGCGGTCCTCGGCGCCGCGCTCGCCCGGGCCGGCCACGACGTCGTCGCCGCCTCCGCCGTGTCGCAGGCCTCGCGCGACCGCGCCGAGGCCCTGCTGCCCGGCGTGCCGGTCCTGCCGGTCGACGAGGTGGCCCGGCGGTCGTCGCTGCTGCTGCTGACCGTGCCGGACGACGCGCTCGCCGACGTCGTTGGCGGGCTGGCCGTCACCGGCGCACTGCCGCGCGGCGCGCTGGTCGCGCACACCTCCGGCCGGCACGGCCTTGCCGTCCTCGAGCCCGCGCTGCGGGCAGGGGCGCTCCCGCTCGCCCTCCACCCGGCGCTGCCGTTCAGCGGTACCTCGGTCGACCTGCACCGGCTGACCGGCACGGCGTTCGGCGTGACCGCGCCCGAACCGCTGCGACCGGTGGCCGAGGTGCTCGTCGTCGAGATGGGCGGCGAGCCGGTCTGGCTCTCCGAGGAGCAGCGACCGCTGTGGCACGCCGCGCTTGCGCACAGCGCCAACCACCTCACGACGCTGGTGAGCAGCTCCGCCGACCTGCTGCGGGCCGCGGGCGTGACCTCCCCGGCGACCGTCCTCGGCCCGCTGCTCGGCGCCGCGCTCGACGGCGCGCTGCGGGCGGGTGACGGCGCCCTCACCGGCCCGGTCGCGCGAGGCGACGCCGGCACCGTCCGCGCCCACCTCGAGGTGCTGGCCCGCACCGCTCCCGAGGTGCTGCCCTCCTACGTCGCGATGGCCCGGCTCACCGCGGACCGCGCGATCGCCTCCGGCCGGCTCGACCCGGACCGCGCCTGGGCGCTGCTCGAGGTGCTGGGGAGCGTCCCGCGGTGAGGATCGTCGCCACCCGCGCGGAGCTTGCCGAGGCCCGCGCCGCCCTCCCTGGCCGCGTGGCCGTCGTCATGACGATGGGCGCGCTGCACGCCGGCCACGCCGAGCTCGTGCGGCAGGCCCGCGCGCAGGCCGACTCCGTCGTGGCCACCGTCTTCCTCAATCCGCTGCAGTTCTGCCAGGGCGAGGACCTCGACCGCTACCCGCGCACCCTCGACGCCGACCTGGCTCTGCTCGAGGCGCAGGGCGCCGACCTGGTCTTCACGCCGACGCCCGACGTCGTCTACCCCCACGGACCGCCGCTGGTGCGCGTGACCGCCGGCTCGCTCGGCGAGGTGCTGGAGGGCGCCAGCCGCCCCGGGCACTTCGACGGCGTGCTCACGGTGGTGGCGAAGATGCTGCACCTCGTGTGCCCCGACGTCGCGCTGTACGGGCAGAAGGACGCCCAGCAGCTCGCCGCGATCCGCCGGATGGTGCGCGACCTCGACCTGCCGCTGGAGGTCGTCACCGTGCCGACCGTCCGCGACCCCGACGGCCTGGCGCTGTCCAGCCGCAACGCCTACCTCGACCCGGAGCAGCGCCGCGCCGCGCTCGCGCTGTCCCGCGCGCTCGCCACGCGCGACGTGGCGGCGGGCCGCACGGTGCTCGACGCCGCGACCGGCGTCGAGACCTGCTATCTCGCCCGGGTTGACAGCACGACCTTCGCCGAGGACCCCGCCGGCGACCTGCTCGTGGTCGCCGCCCGGGTCGGCACCACCCGGCTGATCGACAACCTGCCGCTGACCGATCCCCGCCGCGACGACCCGACCCTCGTCTGGTGAGGGCGACGCGGCGGCTGCTGGCGCCGGCACCAGGGTGGACCACGACCGCTGACGTCGTCGTCGTCGGGTCGGGCGTCGCCGGGCTGACCGCTGCGCTGCACGCCGCTCGCGCCGGCTCGGTCCTGCTCGTCACCAAGGTGCTCGTCGACGACGGGTCCACCCGCTGGGCCCAGGGCGGCGTCGCCGCCGCGCTCGGGCCCGACGACAGCCCCGAGGAGCACCTGCGCGACACCCTCGTGGCCGGCGTCGGGCTGTGTGACGTCGACGCCGTGCGCGTGCTCTGCGAGGAGGGCCCCTCCCGTCTGCGCGAACTGATGGCGATCGGGGCTGCGTTCGACCGCGACTCGTCCGGCGCTCTGTCACTTACCCGCGAGGGCGGACACCACCGCGACCGGATCGTGCACGCCGGCGGTGACGCGACCGGCGCCGAGGTGCAGCGCGCGCTCGTCGCGGCGGTGAAGGCGCACCCGCAGATCCGCCTGGTCGAGCACGCCCTCGTCCTCGACCTGCTCCGCACCGCCGACGGGCGCGCCGCGGGGGTGACGCTGCACGTGCTCGGCGAGGGCACCGAGGACGGCGTCGGGTCGGTGCACGCGCGCGCTGTCGTGCTCGCCACCGGCGGCATGGGACAGGTCTTCTCGAGCACCACCAACCCGTCGGTCTCGACCGGCGACGGGGTCGCGATCGCGATGCGCGCCGGCGCCGCCGTGAGCGACTTGGAGTTCGTGCAGTTCCACCCCACGTCGCTCTACCTCGGGCCCGGCGCGACCGGTCAGCAGCCGTTGGTGTCGGAGGCGATGCGCGGCGAGGGTGCCTTCCTCGTCGACGCCGACGGGCGACGGGTCATCACGACCGACGACCACCCGCTCGCCGACCTCGCCCCGCGCGACGTCGTCGCGAAGGCCATCACGCGCCGGATGCTCGAGCAGTCGGTGGACCACGTGCTGCTCGACGCCCGGCACCTCGGCGAAGAGCTGCTCCTGCAGCGCTTCCCGACCATCGTGGCGCGCTGCCGTGAGGCCGGCATCGACCCCGTCACCGAGCCGGTGCCGGTCGCGCCGGCCGCGCACTACGCCAGCGGCGGGGTGCGCACCGACCTGTCCGGCCGCACCGACGTCCCCGGCCTCTACGCCTGCGGCGAGGTCGCCTGCACCGGCGTGCACGGCGCCAACCGGCTCGCCTCCAACAGCCTGCTCGAGGGGCTGGTCTTCGCGGCCCGCATCGGCGCCGACCTCGAGCGCGAGCTGCCCCCCCAGGGCGAGCCCGTGGTCGGCCCGACCGAGGCGGTGCTGCTCGACCCGTCGGTGCGCGCAGAGCTCGGGACCGCGATGACCAGTGGCGCCGGTGTCCTGCGCAGCGCGGCCTCGTTGGCCCGTACCGCCGCCGCCCTGCAAGAGCTCGGCGCGCGCACGACCCAGGCGCCGAGCCCGGCGGCGTGGGAGGCCACCGACCTGCACCTCGTCGCGACCGCACTCGTCGCCGCGGCCGCTCGCCGCGAGGAGACCCGCGGCGCCCACTGGCGCGAGGACTGCCCCGAGGCCTCCGACGCCTGGCTCGGCCACCTCGTCACCACCTTGACCGGCACCTCCTTCGAGCCCCTGGAGAGCGCGTGACCCTGCGCCCGCAGACCGTCGACGCCCTCGACGGCGTCGACCCGTCGTACGTCGAGGACCTTGTGCGCCGGGCGGTCGCCGAGGACCTCGCCGGCGGGGTGGACGTCACGAGCACCGCGACCGTGCCGCTCCATCTGCTTGGCACGGCGGCTTTCGTGCCGCGCGAGCACGGCGTGGTCGCCGGGCTCGGCGCAGCGCTGGCCGTGCTCGACGTGGTCCTGGGCGACGAGCTGGAGATCGCCCTCGTTCAGCGCGACGGCGCGCAGGTGGTGCGGGGCGAGGCGGTGCTCGAGGTGACCGGTCCGGTGCGCCTGCTGCTGACCGCCGAGCGGACCGCGCTGAACCTGCTCTGCCACCTGTCCGGGGTCGCCACCCTCACCCGGTCCTGGGTGGATGCGGTCGAGGGCACCGGCGCGCGCATCCGCGACACCCGCAAGACGACGCCCGGGCTGCGGGCGCTCGAGAAGGCCGCGGTCCGCGCTGGCGGCGGTGTGAACCACCGGATGTCGCTGTCCGACGCGGCACTGGTCAAGGACAACCACGTGGTCGCTGCGGGCGGGGTGGCGGCGGCCTTCGAGGCGGTGCGGCAGGCGTTCCCGGGCGTTCCCGTCGAGGTCGAGTGCGACACCGTCGAGCAGGTGGTCGAGGTGCTGGCGGCAGGGGCCGATCTGGTGCTCCTGGACAACATGGTGCCGATCCAGCTCCGCGAGTGCGTCCGGCTGTGCCGGGAGCGGGGCGTCATCACGGAGGCCTCCGGCGGTCTCTCGCTGGAGATCGCCCACGAGATCGCCTCCACCGGCGTCGACTACCTCGCGGTCGGTGCGCTTACCCACTCCGCTCGCGTGCTCGACGTGGGTGTCGACCTGCGAACGGACTCCTGATGCTGCTCACCGTCGACGTCGGCAACACCAACATCGTGCTCGGGCTCTTCGACGGGGACCACCTGTTCGAGAGCTACCGCATCAAGACCGACCACCGGGTCACCGCCGACGAGCTGGCGCTGATGTTCCGCGGGCTGCTGTCGGAGCACCCGGCGCCGGACGGTGTCGCGGTCTGCTCCACCGTCCCGAGCGTGCTCGACGAGCTGCGCCGGATGTTCGACCGCTACTTCTCCGACGTGCCGACCGTCGTGGTCGGTCCGGGCGTCAAGACCGGTGTCCCGCTGCTGTACGACAACCCGCGCGAGGTCGGCCCCGACCGTGTGGTGAACACCCTCGCCGCGCACCCCCTCTACGGCGGCCCGGCCGTCGTCGTGGACTTCGGCACCTCGACCAACTTCGACGTCGTCAGCGCCAAGGGCGAGTTCCTCGGCGGGGCGCTCGCACCCGGCATCGAGATCTCCGTCGACGCGCTCGCCGCGCGCGCGGCCCGCCTGTTCAAGGTCGAGCTGGTCGAGCCGCGCTCGGTGATCGGCAAGACGACCGCCGAGGCGCTGCAGTCCGGCCTGCTGTACGGCTTCGCCGGCCAGGTCGACGGGATGGTCCGCCGCATCGCCGACGAGCTCGGCGAGCGGCCGGTGGTGCTCGCGACGGGCGGCCTGTCGCACCTGATGTTCACGGTCTGCGAGACGCTCGACCACCACGAGCCGGATCTCACGCTGCTCGGCCTGCGGCTGGTCTACGAGCGCAACCGCTAGGTAGTGCCGCCTCACTAGGCTGGCGGGCGTGACCGCGACCCCGCCGCCCCCGCCTGAGGACGACCTGCCAGAGCAGGTGCGCGTGCGGCGGGAGAAGTACGACCGGCTGCTGGCGAGCGGCACCCCGCCCTACCCGCTGGGCGCCCCGCGCACGGCGTCGCTGGCCGAGGTGCGGGCGCGGCACGCCGGTCTCGAGGTCGACACCGCCTCCGGCGAGGTCGTCAGCGTCACCGGCCGCGTGGTGCTCAGCCGCACCGGCGGCAAGCTCTGCTTTGCCACGGTGCAGGAGGGCGACACCCAGCTGCAGGCGATGGTGAGCCTCGACGGGGTCGGCGAGCAGCGCCTCGCGGCGTGGAAGTCCGACGTCGACCTCGGCGACCACGTCGGCGTCACCGGCGAGGTCATCAGCAGCCGCCGCGGCGAGCTCAGCGTGCTCGCCAAGGAGTGGGTGCTCACGAGCAAGGCGCTGCGGCCGCTGCCCGACAAGCACCATGGGCTCACCGACCCCGAGCTGCGCATCCGGCAGCGCTACGTCGACCTGGTCGTCAATCCCGACAGCCGCCGGATGGTGCGGGATAGGGCGACGGTGCTGCGCGCGGTGCGCGACGTCCTGCACGGCCACGACTTCGTCGAGGTCGAGACGCCGGTCCTGCAGACCGTGCACGGCGGCGCGGCCGCGCGGCCGTTCTCCACCCACCTCAACGCGCTCGACCTCGACATGACGCTGCGCATCGCGCTCGAGCTCTATCTCAAGCGGCTCGTGGTCGGCGGGGTCGACAAGGTCTTCGAGATCGGCCGCATCTTCCGCAATGAGGGGGTCGACTCGACCCACTCCCCGGAGTTCACGATGCTCGAGTTCTACCAGGCCTACGGCGACTACGACACCGTCGCCGACCTCACCCGCAAGATGGTCCTCGAGGCGGCACGACGCATCGGCCGGACCGTCGTGCCGGACGGGCAAGGCGGTCAGGTCGACCTCGAGCAGCCCTGGCGCACCGCGACGCTGCACGAGCTGGTGTCGGACGCGGTCGGCGAGGTCGTCGACGCGGGCTCCCCCCTCCAGCGCGTGGTGCAGCTCGCCTGCGACCACGACGTTGCGCTGCAGGACGGCTGGGACGCCGGGGAGGTCGTGCTCGAGCTCTACGAGAAGCTCGTCGAGCACACGCTGCTGCAGCCCACCTTCGTACGGGACTACCCCGTGAGCGCCCGCCCGCTCGCGCGCGACCACCGCGACGACCCGCGCCTGGCCGAGGCGTGGGACCTCGTCGTCGCCGGCACCGAGCTGGCCACCGGCTACTCCGAGCTGGTCGACCCGGTCGAGCAGCGCCGGCGGCTCACCGAGCAGAGCGTGCGGGCCGCCGGCGGGGACGCCGAAGCCATGCAGCTCGACGAGGACTTCCTGCGCGCGCTCGAGCACGGCATGCCACCCACCGGCGGCCAGGGCATGGGCATGGACCGGCTCGTCATGCTGCTGACCGGCCAGCCGATCCGCGAGACGATCCTGTTCCCGCTGGTGCGCCCCACTCCGAACGGGTGACCGGAGGGACCTAGGGCCCTGGCGCCGCCCAGCGGGTCGGCGCAGGCTCGAAGGATCGGAGCAGGTGCTCGAGATGCCCCTGCCCGCCGCCGTACTCCGCAACGATCAGCAGGAGGAAGCCATGCGTGCACTCGTCTACCACGGTCCCGACAACAAGACTTGGGAGGAGGTGCCGGACCCGCAGCTGCAGGACGACACGGACGCGATCGTGCGCGTCGACGCGGTGACCATCTGCGGCACCGACCTGCACATCCTCAAGGGCGACGTCCCCGCCGTCACGGACGGCCGGATCCTCGGGCACGAGGCCGTCGGGACCGTGCAGTCCGTCGGCTCCGGCGTGAAGAACGTCAAGGTCGGCGACAAGGTCCTTGTCTCCTGCGTCACCGCGTGCGGCACCTGCGAGTACTGCCGGCAGGGCAGCTACGGGCAGTGCCTCGGCGGTGGCGGCTGGATCCTCGGCCACCTCATCGACGGCACCCAGGCCGAGCTGGTGCGGGTGCCTTTCGCGGACACCTCGACCTACCCGGCGCCGGCCGGGGTGCCGGACGAGGAGCTGCTCATGCTCGCCGACATCCTGCCGACCGGCTTCGAGGTCGGAGTCCTCAACGGCGGCGTGAAGCCGGGCGACGTCGTCGCGGTCGTCGGCGCCGGACCGATCGGACTGGCGGCCATCATGGGTGCGCGGCTGTTCTCGCCCAGCCACGTCGTGGCGATCGACAAGGCCGACAGCCGGCTCGAGGCAGCCAAGCACTTCGGGGCCGACGTCGTCGTCAACCCCGACCGCGAGGACCCGCTCGAGGTCGTCCGCGGCCTGACCGGCGGGCTCGGCGCGCACGTCGCGATGGAGGCGGTCGGCTACCCCGAGACCTTCGAGCTGGCAGCACGTCTCGTACGCCCGTGTGGTCGCGTTGCGAACATCGGCGTGCACGCCGAGCCGGCGACGCTGCACCTGGAGGAGCTCTGGACCCGCAACGTCACCATCACGACCGGCCTGGTCGACACGTCCTCCACGCCGACGCTGCTCTCGCTGGTGCAGACCTCGGCGATGGCGCCGGGGCGCTTCGTGACGCACACCTTCCGCTTCGACCAGTTCCTCGAGGCGTACGACGTCTTCTCCCGCGCAGCGGAGACCGGTGCGCTGAAGGTCGTGCTGACGCCGTAGCCCCTGAGGTCGGCGCTCTGACGGAGGTCCCGGGAGACCGGGACCTCCGTCCCTGCGAGGAGGGGGCCTTCGGCAGCCGGGGAGGGCCGTGGAGTACCGCCATCCTCTCGACGTGGCGAGCTGAGCCAGGGCGCGTCCGGTGGCGTGACCTGAACCGGCTGGCCATCTCCTGCGAAGGTCGAACCAGAGAGCCGCGCACCGCGGCTTCGGATTCAAGGAGCGCCCCATGCGTCGCAGCACCAAGCTCGCCCCCCTAGCCCTCGCCCTGCCGCTCGCCCTGCCGTTCATGGGCGTCGGCTCGGCCTGGGCCGCCGAAGGCAGCACCAACGCCAACCTCAGTCCCGTCCCGCTGAACGGCTCCACCGGCAGCGGCACCGCGATGGTCCAGGTGAACGGCACCACCATCGACTTCACGCTGGAGGCGTCCGGTCTGGCCGACGGTCCGCACGCCGCTCACATCCACTTCGGCGCCGATGCCCGGCACGAGTGCCCGACCGCGTCGGAGGACGCCGACAGCGACAACCGGATCAGCACCTCCGACGGCGCCCCGGCCTACGGCCCGATCGTGGTGTCGCTGACCAAGACCGGCGACACCAGCGACGCGAGCGGCCTGGCCGTCGACCGCTTCGCCGCCGGCACGTCGTTCCAGTACATGCGTGGTGACGTGACCGTCGACCCC
>JAJAYV010000201.1 GCA_026786045.1 Frankiaceae bacterium
CGACCACGCTCAGCACGTCCAGGGCGTACGACGGCGACTCCCGGTCGAGCAGCTCGAGCGCCGCCACGGCGAACGGCGACAGCGGCTGGTCCAGGGCGAAGTCCGGCTGGAGCTCGACGGTCAGCCGGACGGTGCGGCCGTCCGCGTCGGGCACCGCGAGGCGCTCGATCGTGCCGGCCCGCAGCAGCGCCTTGTAGATGCTGATCGCCTTGCGGACAAGCCTGCGCTGCTCTGTCCGGGAGGCGTCGTTCTCGGTGAGGATCCGGCGCATGTGGACGAAGAAGTCCCCGGGCCGCTGGACGACCTGCAGCAGCATCGCGTGGCTCACCCGGAACGAGCTGGTCAGCACCTCCGGCTCGGCGGCGACCAGCCGCTCGAAGGTCGGCTTGCCCCAGCTGACGAAGCCCTCGGGGGCCTTCTTGCGCTCGACCCGCTTGAGCTTCTTGGGGTCGTCGCCGGCCTTGGCGATCCGCTTGGCGTTCTCGACGTCGTGCTCGGGGGCCTGGACGATCACCGTCCCGCTGGTGTCGTAGCCGGCCCGCCCCGCGCGCCCGGCGATCTGGTGGAACTCGCGGGCCTTGAGGTGGCGCACCTTGACCCCGTCGTACTTGGTCAGGCCGCTGAACAGCACCGTGCGGATCGGGACGTTGATCCCGACCCCGAGCGTGTCGGTGCCCGAGACGACCTTGAGCAGGCCTGCCTGGGCGAGCAGCTCGACCAGCCGGCGGTACTTCGGCAGCATCCCGGCGTGGTGCACGCCGATGCCGTGCCGGACCAGCCGGGACAGCGTCCCACCGAAGCCCTTGGTGAAGCGGAAGGCGCCGATCAGCTCGGCGATGGCGTCCTTCTCCTCGCGGCTGCAGACGTTGATGCTCATGAGCGCCTGCGCCTGCTCGACCGCCGCGGCCTGGGTGAAGTGGACGACGTAGACCGGCGCCCGGTGGGTGCTCAGCAGCTCCTCGAGCGTCTCGTGCAGCGGCGTCGTGACGTACTCGAAGTGCAGCGGGACGGGCCGGTCGGTGCTGGTGACCAGCGCGCACTCGGTGTGCGTGCGCCGCTCCAGGTCGTCCTTGAAGCGGGTGACGTCGCCGAGGGTCGCGCTCATGAGGACGAACTGCGCGTCGACCAGCTCGATGAGCGGCACCTGCCAGGCCCAGCCGCGGTCGGGCTCGGCGTAGAAGTGGAACTCGTCCATGACGACCAGGCCGACGTCCGCGTCAGCGCCCTCGCGCAGCGCGAGGTTGGCCAGGATCTCCGCCGTGCAGCAGATGATGGGCGCCCGGCCGTTGACGGTCGCGTCGCCGGTCATCATCCCGACGTTCTCCGCCCCGAACTGCGCGGCGAGCGCGAAGAACTTCTCGCTCACCAGGGCCTTGATCGGCGCGGTGTAGAACGACCGCTTGCCGTTCGCCAGCGCCCAGAACTGCGCGCCGGCGGCCACCATCGACTTCCCGCTGCCGGTCGGGGTGTTGAGGATGACGTGGTTGCCGCTGACGATCTCCAGCAGCGCCTCCTCCTGCGCCGGGTAGAGCGTCAGGCCCTGCTCGCCGGCCCACAGCTCGAACGCCTCGAAGACGGCGTCGGGGTCGGCAGGGCTCGGGAGCAGGTCGGCGAGCGTCATGAGGGGGGCGTCACGCGGTGAGGTAGCTCCGCAGCGCGCGCTCGGCGCTCACGATCTTCCGCACGTCCACGTGCTCCTCGCGGGTGTGCGCGAGATTCGGGTCGCCTGGGCCGAAGTTGACCGCCGGGATGCCCAGCGCGGCGAAGCGGGCGACGTCGGGCCAACCGTACTTCGCGACCGGGGTGCCGCCGATCGCCTGGACGAAGTGCTGCGCGGCCGGCGCGGACAGCCCGGGCAGCGCACCCGGGGCGCTGTCGGTGAGCTCGACCTCCCACTCGCCCAGCACCTCGCGGACGTGGTCGTACGCCTGCTGCTCGCTCCGATCGGGGGCGAAGCGGAAGTTGACCAGGACGGTGCAGGCGTCGGGGACCACGTTGCCGGCGACCCCGCCGTCGATCCGGACCGCGTTGAGGCCCTCGCGGTAGGTGCAGCCGTCGATCTCGACCGACCGGGCGTCGTAGGCCACCAGCCGGGTGAGCAGCGACGCAGCGGCGTGAATGGCGTTGTCGCCGAGCCAGCCGCGGGCCGAGTGGGCGCGCCGGCCCGGGACGGTCGCGCGGACCCGCAGGGTGCCCTGGCAGCCGGCCTCGACCTGGCCGTCGGTGGGCTCCATGAGCACCGCGAGGTCGGCCTCGAGCAGCGCGCGACGGGTGTCGACCAGCCGCTTGAGGCCGTTCTTGTCGGCCTCGACCTCCTCGTTGTCGTAGAGGACGAAGGTGAGGTCGTACGCCGGCTCGGCCAGCGTCGCCGCGAGGTGCAGCAGGACCGCGTCGCCGGACTTCATGTCGCTGGTGCCGCAGCCGTAGAGCAAGTCGCCGTCACGCCGGCTCGGCAGGTTGTCGGCGATCGGGACGGTGTCCAGGTGGCCCGCGAGCAGCACCCGGCGCGCGCGGCCGAGCTCGGTGCGGGCGACCAGGCTGTCGCCGTCGCGGACCACGCTCAGGCCGGCGACCTGGCGCAGCGCCTGCTCAACGAGGTCGGCCAGCGGCTCCTCGGTGCCGGAGACGCTGGGGACGTCGACGAGCGCGGCGGTCAGCGCGACCGGGTCCTGGGCGAGGTCGAGGCCCTCACCTGCAGGCATCAGACCGGGACCTCGGCGTCGGCGTCGTTGGTGGCGTCGGTCTCGGGCAGGAAGGCGCAGAACTCGTTGCCGCCCGGGTCGGCCAGCACCCACCAGCGGACGGCGTCCGGCTCGGCCACGACGGTGGCGCCGAGGCCGAGCAGGTCCGTGATCTCCTGGCCGGGCTCAAGGGTGACGTCGAGGTGGATGCGGACCTTGCCGGTCTTGGGCTCGGGCACGCGCAGGACGCTGATGCTCGGCCCCCCGTCAGCGCCGGGTCGCAGCGTGACGTCGCCGTTGGCGTCGAGCTCCACCTCACGGCCGAGCACGGCGCCCCAGAACGTCCCGACGGCGTGCGGGTCGTTCGCGTCGAGGCACAGGTCGCGGAAGCGGGCGATCATCGCGGTGGCCGGCGTCGCCGCGTTCACGGGGCGACGCCGTGCTCGCGCAGGACGTCGTTGAGGGCCAGCTTGTCGTGCTCCTGACCGGGCTCGAGGTAGCGCAGCACCAGCAGGCACGGCATCCCGAAGTCGCCGCCCGGGAAGCTCTTCACCCGGCTGCTGCCGACGCAGACAGCCCGCTCGGGGGCCTCGCCGCGAGGCAGCTCGGCGCCGCTCTCGGCGTCGAAGACGCGGGTGCTGGCGGTGAGGATCGCGCCGGCGCCGAGCTTGGCGCCGCGGCGGACCCGGGCGCCCTCGACGACCATCGAGCGCGAGCCGATGAAGGCGTCGTCCTCGACGACGACCGGCGCGGCCTGCGGCGGCTCGAGGACCCCGCCGATGCCGACGCCGCCGGACAGGTGCACGTTCTTGCCGATCTGCGCGCAGGAGCCGACCGTCGCCCAGGTGTCCACCATCGAACCGGCGCCGACGTAGCCGCCGATGTTGGTGTAGCTGGGCATGAGCACCACGCCGGGCTCGAAGTGGCTGCCCCAGCGGGCGATCGCGCCGGCGACGACGCGCACCCCTGGGAAGTCCTCCTTCAGCGGCACCCGGTCGTGGACGTAGAAGCCGCCGTTGGCGCCCTCCTGCATCGGCAGCACCTTGAAGCTGAGCAGGATCGCCCGCTTGGCCCGCTCGTCGACGACCACCTCGCCGGACTCGTCGACCCGCGCGACCCGCGCCTGGCCGGCGTCGAGCTGGTCGACGGCCGCGACGACGAGCTTGCGGGCGTCCTCGTCGTCCGGGCTGAGCCCGTCGCGGCGCTCCCAGAGCTCGTCGAGGACAGGGCTGATTGGGCTGTCGGTCATGCGGTCCAGCCTACGGAGCGCGGGAACCGCTGGCTCGCGGGGGCCGTTGGCCCGGCATGACCTTGACGTGTCCGAAGTGCCAGGCCGACATGCGCACCTACGAGCGCAACAGCGTGCACGTGGACCAGTGCACCGAGTGCCGCGGGATCTTCCTCGACCGCGGCGAGCTGGAGAAGCTCGTCGACGCCGAGAACAGCTGGCACGAGCAGGTGCCGGCCGCCGCTCCTGGCCCGCCGCCTGGCGCCGCTCCTGGTTCGCCGCCCACCGCTGCTCCAGGCGCGGCCGCGCCCGGCGCTGGCGGTCTCGGGGCGATGGTCGGCGAGGTGCTGCGCGAGGCCAAGGCCGGCAGGGGCGGCGGTGGCTACGACCGGGGGTATGACGACCGGGGGTATGACAACCGGGGCCACGACAACCGGGGCGACGACCGCGGGTACGACCGCGGCGGCTACCCGTACAAGGGCAAGAAGAAGAAGTCCTTTCTGGACGAGCTCTTCGGCTGAGCCGCCCGGGGAGGCCCCTGCCTGGGACGCCCGTCCCCCGGCCGCCCATCTCTTCTCGGGGGCGCCGGTCGTCCTGCGGCGGTTGGTGCGCCAGCGGTCAACTTCCCGGGAATCTTGACCTCTGATGCACCACCCGCTGCAGACCACTGCCCGCCCTGACGCGACACGCCGGGGCTGCGGACGACTCAAAACCGACCGGACCGACCGGACCGACCGGACCGACCGGTGACGGCACCTGCGCCCGCGGCTCGGTGCGCGCCGTCGCCGGCATCACGGCGCCGCGACGACGCCGGTCACCACGCGGCCAGGCGC
>JAJAYV010000202.1 GCA_026786045.1 Frankiaceae bacterium
CCCGACACAGCACCCGGCCACCCGGCACCGACCCGGACCCCGGTGGCGAGAGGCCGCTGTTGCCCGACCCGGACGAGCTCGCCCACCTCGACCAGCTCCAGCTCACCGCACCCAGCGACGACGACCGGCCCGTCCTGCCACGCAGCGAAAAGGACCGCACCGACTGGACCTGGCTCGACGGCAACGACCTTCCACCCTTCTGAGCAGCACCCTCCACATCCGCGAGCCGGTACTACGCAGCGGAACGGAAGGCGCCGATACTGCGTCATATGGCCGTGAAGAAGTCCGCCCTAGACGTTGCCACCGCCATCGACGCGACCGGTCACGACTGGGAAGTTGGACAAGTGGCGGCACACGACGACGAAGGCATGACCGCGGGCTCAGGTTGGTCGGCTCCGTGGCTGGCTACCGCGCTCGGATGGGGTTCCGTCCCGCTCCTCTTCTTGTCGCCCCTTTCCTTCGTCCTCTCCGGCTGCCTGGTTCTTGCTGCCGGGACGACGACTCTGACGGTGTTTACCGACGAGCACGCCGACGTTCCCCGCAGATTGGTTGCGATGCTCGGACTGATGGGCGGCGCAACAGCCGTTGCGCTTACGGTGCTGCCCTTCGTGCTCCAGGACTGAGAGCGCGGCTGCCGTCACCCGCAACATCCCTGGCAGTAGCGGCTTTCCTGGCGCGCGAAGTGCCTTTACCTTGAAGAGCCCGACTACGCAGCGGAACCTGAGGTGCCGACACTGCGTCGTATGACCGTGATCTCGAAGTCGCCGCTCGTCCTCGTTGCGCTTCTCGGCGTGGTCGGGTGTGGCGCGTCGAGCAATGCCACGTCCGCTCCCACTGGCAAGGAGGTCGCTGCGCCGTTCATCGTCACCAACATCAATGGCGCACGGGACCGGGTTGACGTTGCGGCCTTGAGCGAGGCTGGTCCGAGTTGCACCGAGTCCTCGCGAGCCAGCGCCGCCGAGACGCCAGATGGCATCCGGGTCGAGGTCTTCGTGACGGTGCCCCTTGATCCTTCGACCGAGTGCACGGCGAACACGCTGATAGTCACCCAGACGGTAGCCCTCCCGCGTCCGCTAGTACCTGATGAGCAGGTGCAAGGTGAGTGCCGCACCGGGCGGTTGTGCGATGAACTTCGCGACACCGTGGCAAACCCAATACCGAGTCCGGCCCCGACAACCTAGGTGGCGATCTCGTACGGGGACGCGCCGTGCGCGATCGCCACGCCGCCTCATGGCCGTGGTCCCCGTGGCAGCGGCCGGGGCGTGGTGGCCTACGCGGACAGGGCCGCGTAGCCGGGCTTGATGACGTTGTCGATGAGCGCGAGTCGCTGGTCGAAGGACACGAACGCGCTCTTCATGCCGTTGATCGTCAGCCAGCGCAGGTCGTCCCAGCCGTAGCCGAAGGCCTCGACGAGCGCGGACATCTCCGACGACAGCGTCACCCCGCTCATCAGGCGGTTGTCGGTGTTGACCGTCACGCGGAACTGCAACGAGCGAAGCAGGCCGATCGGGTGCTCGGCGATCGACCGCGCCGCACCGGTCTGCACGTTGCTCGACGGGCACATCTCCAGCGGGATCCGCTTGTCGCGGACGTAGCCGGCCAGCTTGCCGAGCGTCGCCCGCCCGGAGGTGTCGACCGAGATGTCGTCGACGATGCGCACGCCGTGGCCGAGCCGGTCGGCGTGGCACTCCTGCAGCGCCTCCCAGATCGACGGCAGCCCGAAGGCCTCGCCGGCGTGGATCGTGTAGTGGCCGTTCTCGCGCTGCATGTGCTGGAAGGCCGCGAGGTGCCGGGTGGGCGGGTAGCCCGCCTCGGCGCCGGCGATGTCGAAGCCGACGACGCCCTTCTCGCGAAAGGCGACGGCCAGCTCGGCGATCTCGAGCGAGCGCGCGGCGTGCCGCATCGCCGTCAGCAGCGTCACGACCCGGATCGGCCGGTCGGCGCAGCCCTGGCGGAAGCCCTCCTGCACGGCCTCCACCACCTCGGGCAGCGACAGGTCGTCCTCCAGGTGCAGCTCGGGCGCGAAGCGCACCTCGGCGTAGACGACGCCGTCGTCGGCCAGGTCCTGCGCGCACTCGCGGGCCACCCGGACCAGCGCCTCGTGGGTCTGCATCACCCCGACGGTGTGCGAGAACGTCGACAGGTAACGCGGCAGCGACCCGGCGTTGGCGTTCTCCTGGAACCACCGGCCGAGCTGCTCGACGTCGGTCGTCGGAAGCCCGTCGTAGCCGGACTCGGCCGCCAGCTCGACGATCGTCGCTGGGCGCAGGCCGCCGTCGAGGTGGTCGTGCAGCAGCACCTTCGGCGCCCGCCGCACGTCGGCGGGGCTGGGCAGCGCGGTCACTCCGGCTCCCGGTTGACCGTGTCCGGGGAGAACGCCGGCAGGCAGACCGCGACGTACTCCGCGCCGTCGGGCGTCGTGTAGCGGACCCGCTCGCCGGCGCGGGTGAGGACCGCCTGGCCGGCGCCGACGACCATGACGCCGCCGTCGTGCTCGACGTGCACGGCCCCGCTGAGGACCAGTGTCACCTCGTCGAAGTCCGGTGTCTGCGCCGGCTCCTCCCAGCCCGCGGGGGAGCGCATGTGCGCCACCGACAGCTCGGGTGTCAGGGTCGCGCTCTCACCGACGTACTCGTCGATCAGCTTGCCCCCCGGTACCGGCACCCGGACCGGGCTCTCCACCAGCTGCGGCACGTCTCAGCCCACCTTCTCCAGCACCAGCACCAGCGGCGCGGTCGCCACCGGTTCGTCCGACAGGTCGTACGCCGCGGCGAGCGCGGCCCGGCCCTTCTCGAGCCGCTCGTCGCTCGCGGCGTGCAGCGTCGCGAGCACCTGGCCCGCCTCGACCCGCTCGCCGAGGGCGGCGCCCAGCACCCCGCCCGCGGCCGGGTCGACGG
>JAJAYV010000203.1 GCA_026786045.1 Frankiaceae bacterium
CCTCGGCGCTGCTCGCCGGGCTCGACCTGGCCGCCTCCGGCCCGCTCGGCGCCAAGGTGCTGCTCGCGCAGGTGCTGCGCGCCCGCGGGCAGCTCGAGCCGGCGCTGGAGCAGATCGATGCCGCGCTCGAGGTCACCGACAGCGCCGCGCTGCTGTTCCCCCGCCGGCAGGCGCTGGCCCACCGGGCCGGCGTGCTGCTGCAGCTCGGCCGGGTCGAGGAGGCGCTCGCGACGGCGCGGGAGGCGCTGGAGACGGCTACCGAGGACGTCCGCGCGCAGGTGCTGGCGCTGCGCGTGCTGGGCTCGGCGCTGCGGGCCTCCGGCGACGAGCCGGCAGCCGTCGTGGCGCTGCAGCAGGCGCTCGCGGTGGCCCGCTCGACCGGTCAGCGCTCAGAGGTCGCCGCCACCGAGCGCCTCCTGCAGCCCTGAGCCGGTCCGCGCGGAGCCGGCCTAGCGGGCCCGGCGGCTCAAGCGGTCGGCGTCGAGGATGGTGACGGCGCGGGAGTCGACCCGCATCCAGCCGCGGGCGGCGAAGTCGGCCAGCGCCTTGTTGACCGTCTCGCGGGAGGCGCCGACGAGCTGGGCGAGCTCCTCCTGGGTGAGGTCGTGGTGGACGCGTACGCCGTCGGCCTCCTCCGTGCCGAAGCGCTCGGCCAGGCCGAGCAGCGCCTTGGCGACGCGGCCGGGCACGTCAGTGAAGATCAGGTCGGCGAGCGCGTCGTTGGTGCGCCGCAGCCGGCGGGCCAGCACGCGCAGCAGTTGCTCGGCGATCTCGGGCCGGTCGTTGATCCACGGTCGCAGCGAGGCGTGCGCGAGCGAGGCGAGCCGGGCGTTGGTCAGCACGGTGGCGGTCGCCGTGCGCGGACCCGGGTCGAACAGCGACAGCTCGCCGAACATGTCGCTCGGCCCCATGACCGACAGCATGTTCTCGCGGCCGTCGGCGGCCCGGCGGCCGACCTTCACCTTGCCGGACAGCACGATGTAGAGCGTGTCGCCCTGCTCGCCCTCGGAGAAGACCGTCTCGCCGCGGCTGTAGTCGGCGTACTGCAGGCCGGCGGACAGCGCGTCACGGGCCTCGGCGGCCACGCCCTGGAACAGGCCGGCGCGGGCCAGCACGTCCGCACCGGGGTCGCCGGTGGTGGCGTCGTTGCTGATAGTGGTCACGTCGTCGATCTCCCGTTGTCGGCCTGCAGGCGCGGAGTGTCCCACGTCACCGGGTCCTCAGCGGGGACGACCGGGAAGGAGCCTCGACAGGCGCCGCCGCCGCCAGTACCGCTCGAGCGCGGGCGCGAAGCCCTCGCTCACGTAGGTCTCGACCTCCTCGGGCCGGGCGGAATCGAGGAAGCCCTCCAGCTGCTCGCCGACCGAGTCGACCCGCAGGGGCCGCTCGACCCGCTCCATCAAGAGCATGAGGAACAGCAGCAGCACGGGCAGCAGCAGCGCCACGGCGAGCAGGGTCACGCCGTCCATGCTCCCCCTCCGGGGCCGTGCGTACGCGCCGGGGTGACGCTCAGGCGCTGACCGTCGCGCGGCGCGGCTTGAGCGGCAGGGCGGTCAGGCAGAGCGACGGCTGCTCGCGGTAGCGCGCGATGAGCTCGCCGGTGGCCTCGCCGATGCGCCGGTGCAGCGCGTTGCGGTAGGCCGACAGCTGGGCCTCGGCCAGCCGCAGGTCGTGGACCAGCGCGGCGGTGAGGGCCTCGTCGGCCGGGTCCACCCGTCGGTCCCACAGCTCGGCCAGGCTCGGCAGCGGCGGGATGTCGTCGACCGGCAGCACCTCGACGAGCGCGGACCGGCCGGCGCCGACCCGCTCGGAGGTCAGCAGCGGGCGCAGGTGGGCGTGGTCGACCTCGCGGGCCCCGGACCCTGCCTCGACGACGTCGAGACGGGCCTGCAGGATCCGGCGCCAGTACGACACCTTGCCCTCCTCGGCGGTCAGCGCGCGGCGGTACTCCCGCAGCGCGTCGATCGACAAGTGGGCGTAGTCGGCGTTGCGGACGGGGACCTGCCGGGCCGCGCCCTTGCGCGGGGCGACCGGGCGGTCGGCCAGGCCCAGGCCGCCCGGGACGCCGGTGGCCGGCCCCCCTTCGGCGGGTCCAGCAGCCTGCGCGTTCATCGGTCCTCCCCATATCGTCACTCTCTGTGACCAACAAGGGATGGCTCGTCACGGTACGAGAGATCCTTAAGGCGGTTCACCCGGGTGGGGCAGTGCGGTGGAGCAGTCTCGCGGCGCAGGCGGCGCGCCGGGGGCCGCCGTACGCTCGGGGGCATGGTCAGCACCGTTCCGCCGAGCCGGCCGGCCCTGGTCCGCCGGGCCCGTCGGATCGCCCGCGAGTTGGCCCTCCTGCACCCCGACGCCCACTGCGAGCTGGACTTCACGACCCCGCTCGAGCTGGCCGTGGCGACGATCCTGTCCGCCCAGTGCACCGACAAGCGTGTCAACGAGGTCACCCCGGCGCTGTTCCGCCGCTACCCGACGGCCGCCGCCTACGCCGCGGCCGACCGCGAGGAGGTCGAGGCGCTGGTCCGGCCCACCGGCTTCTTCCGCAACAAGGCCGGCAGCCTGATCGGCCTGGGTGCCGCCCTCGTCGAGCGGCACGGCGGTGAGGTGCCGCGCCGGCTCGAGGACCTCGTGCAGCTGCCCGGCGTCGGTCGCAAGACGGCCAACGTCGTGCTCGGCAACGCCTTCGGCGTGCCCGGCCTGACCGTCGACACCCACTTCGGCCGGCTCGTACGGCGCTTCGGCTGGACCGAGCTGGACGACCCGGTCAAGGTCGAGGCCGCCGTCGCCGAGCTGCTGCCGAAGGCCGAGTGGACGATGTTCAGCCACCGGGTGATCTTCCACGGCCGCCGGGTGTGCCACTCCCGCACGCCGGCCTGCGGCGCGTGCGGAGTCGCCGCGCTCTGCCCGTCGTACGGCCTCGGGCCGACCGACCCCGAGGTCGCCGCGAAGCTGGTCAAGACGCCCGCGCAGGTCGAGGTGTCGGCGTGAACCGGTCCCAGTGGGCGGCGCTGGCGGGGGTCGGCCTGCTGCTCGCGGGGGCCTTCACGCTCCGGGCGCAGCGCGAGGCCGCTCCCGACCCGGTCGACGACCGGGTGACCGCCCTGCAAGCGGCGGTCGAGCTCGACCCGTGCCCCGCCGGCCTCGGCCCCGCGCTGCCCGACCTCGTGCTGCCGTGCCTGGACGGCGGCCCCGACGTCGACCTGCGCGCGGCCGCGCCCGGCCGGCCGACGCTGGTCAACGTCTGGGCGACCTGGTGCCCGCCGTGCGTGGAGGAGGTGCCGGACCTCGTCGCGTTCGCCGAGCGGGCCGGCGACCGGGTCGGGATCGTGGGCGTGCTCACCCAGGACCCGGCCACCAACGGGCTGGAGTTCGCCCGGCAGTTCTCGATGACCTGGCCGAGTGTCGTCGACGACCAGGGCGAGGTCTTCCGCGCGTTCCGGCCGGGGCCGCCCGTCACGCTGTTCCTCGACGCCGAGGGCCGGGTGGTGCACAAGAAGAGCGGC
>JAJAYV010000204.1 GCA_026786045.1 Frankiaceae bacterium
ACCTCGGCGACGAGTCCGTCGTCGAGCAGCGCTCGCAGCGCGGGCTCCAGCCGCGCGCCGATCGCCGTCGCGCGGTCCAGCAGGCCGTCGGCCTCGGTGACGTCCAGGCACGCGAGGGCGGCCGCGCAGGCGGCAGCGTGGCCGGAGCAGGTGTAGCCATGGCGGAGCACGAAGGACGGGTCGGCGGACAGCGCCTCGTGCACCGACGGCGCCAGGAGCACCCCGCCGAGCGGGACGTAGCCGCTGGTCACGCCCTTGGCGAAGGTGGTGAGGTCGGCCTGCACGCCGTAGTGCTGTCCGCCGAACCAGCTGCCCAGGCGGCCGAAGCCGGTGATCACCTCGTCGAGCACGAGGTGCGCGCCGTGCTCGTCGCACAGAGCGCGCAGGCCCTCGAGGTAGCCCGGCGCCGGCGGCCACACGCCCCCGGCGCCGATCACCGGCTCGGCGAAGACGGCGGCGACCCGGCCGGGGTGCTGCTCGAAGGCGGCGCGCACGCCGTCGAGGTCGTCCTTGCCGGCCTGTACGACGTCGAGCAGCCCGGGACCGAAGCCCTCGCGGTTGAGGGGCAGCCCCGTCAGCGCGGTGCCGCCGTAGTTGACGCCGTGGTAGCTCGGCACCCGGCTGATGACGACGGTTCGCTCCGGCTCCCCGCGCTGCGCGTGGGCGATGCGGCTCAGCTTCAGAGCGGTGTCGACGGCCTCCGAGCCGCCGCTGGTGAGGAACACCCGGCTGCCGGGGACCGGAGCGAGCGCCACGAGCCGCTCGGCCAGCTCCTCCGCGCGCGGGTTCGAGAAGCGCTCGAAGCAGTGGTGCGTCTCGAGCTCCGACATCTGCCGGGCCACGGCGTCGACGACCTCGCGCCGCGCGTGGCCGACGTTGCAGTGCCACAGCGACGCCATGGCATCGACGTAGCGGCGGCCCTCGCGGTCGAAGACCAGCGCCCCCTCGCCGCGCACCATCGTGATGAACGAGTCGGCCGCAGCAGCAGGCTTGGCGAACGGGTGCAGCAGCGGTCCGGGTCCGTTCATCTAGGGCGTCCCGTAGTTGTAGGTCTGCTTGTGCACGCGCAGGCAGATGGAGGTCTCGGTCTCACTGACGCCGGGCACCGGGCGGATCTGGTCGTTGATGATGCTGAGCAGGTGCTCGTTGTCGCGGCACACCAGCTCGAGCAGCAGGTCGTAGCGCCCGGAGGTCAGGACGCAGTAGTCGACCTCGGGGATGGCGCTGATCGCGTCGGCGGCCTCGCGCGCGTCACCGGTCACCCGCACACCGACGCTGGCCATCACGCCGAAGCCCAGCGTGATCGGGTCGGTGACGGCGACGATCTGCAGCACCCCGCTCTCGACGAGCGCCTTGACCCGCTGGCGGACCGCCGCCTCGGACAGCCCGACGGCCTCGCCGATCGCGGTGTAGGAGCGCCGTCCGTCCTCCTGCAGCTGGCGCAGGATCGCCTTGCCGACGTCGTCGAGCAGCAGCGCCGGTGCACTGCCCGCACGAGCAGGGCCGCGCGGACGCGCCATGTTTCCTCCTGGGGCCGGACGGGCGGACGGCTCGGACACTCTCACACCCGCGAGCCATGGACCAGGACGTGTCCGCGATTCTCGTCGTCCAGGACGTCCTTGACCACCGATAGCGACTCGGCCATGCTGTTCGTACTGTGTGATCCGTCAGGATCGCCCGAAAGGACCCCACCGATGACGACCACCCCGCAGGACGGCCCGGCCGGCTACGCCCGCCTCGGCGACGACGCGCTGGCGGCCTCCGCGCGCGACCACCTCTGGA
The DNA here is from genome assembly GCA_026786045.1 of Frankiaceae bacterium. Classification (GTDB taxonomy): domain Bacteria; phylum Actinomycetota; class Actinomycetes; order Mycobacteriales; family SCTD01; genus SCTD01. Next base: position 1,783 of record JAJAYV010000204.1, read on the forward strand.
TGCACTTCACCCGGCACTCGACCTTCCAGGAGGGCGGCTCGGTCCCGATCATCACCCGGGGCGAGGGCGCCTACATCTGGGACTCCGCCGGTCGCCGCTACCTCGACGGGCTGTCGGGGCTGTTCGTGGTGCAGGCCGGTCACGGCCGCCAGGAGCTGGCCGAGGCCGCGGCGCGCCAGGCCAGCACGCTGGGCTTCTTCCCGCTGTGGTCCTACGCCCACCCGGAGGCGATCCAGCTGGCCGAGCGGCTCGCCAGCCTGGCCCCCGGCGACCTCAACCGGGTCTTCTTCACCACCGGCGGCGGCGAGGCGGTCGAGACGGCCTGGAAGCTCGCCAAGCAGTACTTCAAGCTCACCGGCAAGCCGACGAAGCACAAGGTCATCAGCCGCGCGGTCGCCTACCACGGCACCTCGCAGGGCGCGCTGTCGATCACCGGCATCCCCGAGGCCAAGATGTACTTCGAGCCGCTGGTGCCCGGGGCGCACAAGGCCGCCAACACCAACTTCTACCGCGCGCCGGAGCACGGCGACGACCTCGAGGCGTTCGGCCGCTGGGCCGCCGACCAGATCGAGATCGCGATCGAGATGGAGGGGCCGGACACCGTCGCGGCGGTGTTCGTCGAGCCGGTCCAGAACTCCGGCGGCTGCTTCCCGCCGCCGCCCGGCTACTTCGCCCGGCTGCGCGAGATCTGTGACCGGCACGACGTCCTGCTCGTCAGCGACGAGGTCATCTGCGCCTTCGGCCGGCTGGGCACCACCTTCGCCTGCGAGAAGATGGACTACCAGCCCGACATGATCACGTGCGCGAAGGGGATGACGTCGGGCTACTCCCCTATCGGCGCGATGATCGCCACGGACCGGCTGATGGAGCCCTTCCTCTCCGGCACCGACTACTTCGCGCACGGCTACACCTTCGGCGGGCACCCGGTGTCGGCCGCCGTGGCGATGGCCAACCTGGACCTGTTCGACCGCGAGGGCCTCAACCGCAACGTGCTCGACAACGAGAAGGGCTTCCGCACCACGCTGGAGAAGCTGCTCGACCTGCCGATCGTCGGCGACGTACGAGGTGACGGCTACTTCTACGGGATCGAGCTCGTCAAGGACAAGGCGACCAAGGAGACCTTCGACGACGACGAGTCAGAGCGACTGCTGCGCGGCTTCTTGTCCAAGGAGCTGTTCGCCAGCGGGCTGTACTGCCGCGCCGACGACCGCGGCGACCCGGTCATCCAGCTGGCGCCGCCGCTGATCTGCGGTCAGGAGCACTTCGACGAGATCGAGCAGGTGCTGCGCGACGTGCTGCAGCGCGCCTGGGCCCAGCTCTAGCCGCGTCCTGAGACCAGGTCCGCCACACGGGCCAGCCGGCTCGTGCGGCCCAGACCGCGCGCCTCGCGCCGGTCGGCCTCCCGGTAGAGCGCGTACAGGGCGTGCACGCCGAGCCAGCGCAGCGGCTCGGGCTCCCAGCGCCGGACCTGCCGGCCGGTCCACGGCAGGCGGGTGAGCTCGGTGTCGCGGCCGAGCACCAGGTCGCGCAGCGTGCGGCCGGCCAGGTTGGTCGTCGTCAGACCGCTGCCGACGTAGCCGCCCGCCCAGCCGAGACCGGTCTGCCGGTCGAGGTGGACCGTCGGCGACCAGTCCCGCGGCACCCCCAGGACCCCGCACCAGGCGTGCGCCACCGGCACCTCCCGCACCGCCGGGAAGAAGTCGTGCAGCAGCCTCGTGAGCGCGCGCACCGTCGCCGGCTGGGTGCGGCCGTGCACGTCGGTGCGGGAGCCGAAACGGTAGGGCACGCCGCGCCCACCGAAGGCGATCCGCCCGTCAGCGGTGCGCTGGCCGTAGACGTAGGCGTGTGCCGAGTCGCCCAGCAGCTCGGCGCCGGACCAGCCGACCTGCGCCCGGACGTCGTCCGGCAGAGGGTCGGTCACCACCATGGCGGAGTTCATCGGCAGCCAGCTGCGCCGCTCCCCCGGCAGGCCCGAGCTGAAGCCTTCCAGGCAGCGCAGCACGTGCGTCGCGCGCACGGTGCCGCGGTCGGTGACGGCCGCCCCCGGCCGGACCGAGGTCACCGTCGTCCGCTCGTGCAGGCGCACGCCCAGGCGCTCCACCGCCGCGGCCACGCCCTGCACGAGCCTGGCCGGCTGGACCCGGGCGGCCCCGGCGACGTGCAGCCCCGCAAGCGCACCGCTCACCCGGATCCGCTCGGCGGTCTGGTCCGCGTCGAGCTCGCGCACCTGCGCGCCCCACCGACGCTCCTGCTCGGCCTGCGCCGCCAGGCGCTCGCACTGGGCCCGGCTGCGGGCGACGAACAGGATCCCGTCCTGCTGCACGTCGGCGTCCACGCCCTCCTCGCGCAGCACGGCCAGCACCTCGTCGACGGCGGCCCGCATCTGCGCGTGCAGCGCCTGCACCCCCACCTCGCCGTGCGAGCGCAGGTAGGTCCGGGCCGGCGCCGCCACCTCGGCCGACAGCCAGCCGCCGTTGCGCCCGGAAGCGCCGTAGCCGCAGAACTCGCGCTCGAGGACCACGACGTCCAGATCCGGCTGCGCACGCTTGAGGTAGTACGCCGTCCAGAGCCCGGTGAGCCCCCCGCCGACGATGCAGACGTCGGCGTCGCGGTCGCCGGGCAACGGCGCGCGTGACGCCGGGAGGCCGGTCTGCTCGTACCAGAAGGACACCCCGCCGTTGGGCACCCCCTCGGCCGTGGCCGCGGCGTAGCGGGAACCCGGGCTCATCCGGTGGTCGCCCCCGTGCGGGCCTTGCGCACGACCTCCGCGCCGCCGACGAGCAGCAGGGCGAGCAGGAACATGCCCGTGCCGATGACGTTCACCTCCGGCGGGACACCGCGCTGCGCCGCGCCCCAGACGTACATGGGGAAGGTGATCGTGTTGCCCGAGTTGAAGTTCGTGATGATGAAGTCGTCGAAGGACAGCGCGAAGGCGAGCAGGGCGCCGGCGAAGATGCCCGGGGCAGCCAGCGGCAGGGTGATCCGCCGGAAGGTCTGCCACTCGTCGGCATAGAGGTCCATCGCCGCCTCCTCGAGCCGGCTGTCGAAACCGGCCAGCCGCGCCTTCACCGTCACGACGACGAAGCTGACCGTGAACAGGATGTGCGCGATGACGATGGTCCAGAAGCCCGTCGCCACACCGGCGTTGACGAACAGCGTCAGCAGGGACGCGCCCATGACCACCTCGGGCGTGGCCATCGGGAGGAAGACCAGCAGGCTCGTCCCCGCTCGCCCGCGGAAGGAGTGGCGGACCAGCCCGAACGCCAGCAGCGTCCCGAGCAGGGTCGCCACCAGGGTCGCGATCACACCGATCTGCAGGCTCAGCAGCACCGAGTCGCACATGCCGGGGACCGAGCACGGATCGCGCCAGGAGTCGAGCGTGAAGCCGCTCCAGGAGAAGTTGAACCGGCCGGCCGGGTCGTTGAAGGAGAAGGCCACGACGACGAAGACCGGCAGGAACAGGTAGAGCAGGACCAGGACGCCGAAGGCGAGCACGAGGTGCTTGCGCGCGGCGCGCACCGTCCGGGCGATCACAGCAGCTCCTTCGCGCCGACGCGCTTGACGTAGGACAGCACCAGCACCAGCACGGTGAGCATCACCGTGATCGACAGCGCGGCGGCGACCGGGTAGTCCAGCACGGTGAGGAAGCGGCTCTGGATGACGTTGCCGATCATCTGCGAGCCGGGGTTGCCGAGGAACTGCACGTTGACGTAGTCGCCCGCGGCCGGGATGAACGTCAGCAGGGTGCCGGCGACGACGCCGGGGATGGACAGCGGCCAGGTGACGGCCCAGAACGCCCGCGCCGGCGTGGCGTAGAGGTCGGTCGCGGCTTCGAGCAGCCGCGGGTCGATCTTCTCCAGGCTGGCGTAGAGGGGCAGGACCATGAACGGCAGGAAGTTGTAGGTCAGGCCGAGCACGACCGCCGCCGGGGTCGCGAGCAGCCGGCCGTTCTCCCCCAGCAGGCCGATCCACTGGAGCGCACCGACGACCCACCCCTGGTCGGCCAGGACGATCTTCCAGGCCAGCGTGCGGATGAGGAAGCTGGTGAAGAACGGCGCGATCACCAGGACGAGCATGAGGTTGCGCCAGCGACCGGCCTTGAAGGCGATGGCGTAGGCGAGGGGGTAGCCGATGAGCAGCGCGAGCACCGTGGCCGAGCCGGCGTAGAGGAACGAGCGCACGAGCTGGTCGCCGTAGGTCGACCAGGCATCGGTGTAGGTGGACCAGGTCCACGTGAGCGCGTAGCCGGTCTGCAGCGAACCGGTCTGCAGGGACGTCGAGGCGAGCGTGATCATCGGTACGAGGAAGAACAGCGCGAGCCAGAGCAGCCCGGGCAGCAGCAGCACCCACGGCGGTCGCCGCCGGGGAATCGGGACGTCCAGCTCGATCTCCAGCTCGACCGGTGCCACCTCGCGCGCCAGGACCGACGTCACGGGGCGGCGCTGGCCAGCGCGGGCGCCGGCTCAGAGGTGCCTGCCGGCGACTCCTCGCGCAGCGGGAAGGCGTGCTCCGGCCGCCAGGCGACGACGACCTCGTCGCCGCGGTGGGCGGCGGCGTCGGTGCCGTCGTTCTGCGCGAAGACCGCGAGGTCCTGGCCCCAGCCGGTGCGCACGACGTACTGCGTCGACAGGCCGGTGAACGACACGTCCGTGAC
>JAJAYV010000205.1 GCA_026786045.1 Frankiaceae bacterium
GCCCAAGGGCGGGCCGGGCATGCGCGAGATGCTCATGGTCACCAGCGCGATCAAGGGCGCGGGCCTCGGCAAGGACGTGCTGCTGCTCACTGACGGGCGCTTCTCCGGCGGCACGACCGGCCTGTGCGTCGGCCACGTCGCCCCCGAGGCGACCGACGGCGGGCCGATCGCGCTCGTGCAGGACGGCGACCGGATCCGGCTCGACCTCGACGCCGGCACCCTCGACCTTCTCGTCGAGGTCGACGAGCTCGAGCGGCGGCGCGCGGACTGGAAGCCGCTCGAGGCCCGCTACACGACCGGCGTCCTCGGCAAGTACGCCAAGCTCGTCGGCTCGGCCGCCCAGGGCGCCATCACGGGCTGAGCGCGCGTCTCAAGGCGTGGGACAGCCGTCCCACCTCCTTGACACTGGCCCCGGGCCTGACGCACCCTTGCGGAGTGCTGAGCCTCCTCGTAGTCCCCTAGCGCGCCTGCCGAACCGGCAGACGCGCTCACCCCTCCGTGCTCCGGCACGAGGGGTTCTTTTTTGCCCTGACACCGCCGCGGAACACAAAGGAACCGACATGGACGCCCAGCCCGAGAGCCTCACCGGAGCACAGATGCTCGTGCGCTCGCTCGAGAGCGTCGGCGCGGAGGTCGTCTTCGGCATCCCCGGCGGGGCGATCCTGCCGGCGTACGACCCGATCTTCGACAGCAAGAAGCTGCGGCACATCCTGGTGCGCCACGAGCAGGGCGGCGGCCACGCGGCCGAGGGCTACGCGCAGGCGACCGGGAAGGTCGGCGTCTGCATGGCCACCAGCGGCCCCGGCGCGACCAACCTGGTCACGCCGATCGCCGACGCGTACATGGACAGCGTGCCGCTGGTCGCCATCACCGGGCAGGTCCCGAGCGGCTCGATCGGCACCGACGCCTTCCAGGAGGCCGACATCGTCGGCATCACCATGCCGATCACCAAGCACAACTTCCTGGTCCAGCGCGCCGACGACATCCCGCGCACCATCGCCGAGGCGTTCCACCTTGCCAGCACCGGCCGCCCGGGCCCGGTCCTTGTCGACCTGCCCAAGGACATCCTGCAGGCGCAGGGGTCGTTCTCCTGGCCGCCGCAGCTCGACCTGCCCGGCTACCACCCGACGACGCGGCCGCACGCCAAGCAGATCCGCGAGGCCGCCAAGATGATCGCGGCCGCCCAGCGCCCCGTCCTCTACGTCGGCGGCGGCGTGCTCAAGGCGCGCGCGGCCGCCGAGCTGCGGGTGCTCGCCGAGCTCACCGGAATCCCCGTCGTCACCACCCTGATGGCCCGCGGGGCCTTCCCGGACAGCCACCCGCAGCACCTCGGCATGCCCGGCATGCACGGCACCGTCGCCGCCGTCACCGCCCTGCAGAAGGCCGACCTGCTCATCTGCCTCGGCGCCCGCTTCGACGACCGGGTGACCGGCAAGCTCGACTCGTTCGCGCCCGGTGCCGCCGTCATCCACGCCGACATCGACCCGGCCGAGATCGGCAAGAACCGCACCGCCGACGTGCCGATCGTCGGCGACTGCCGCGAGACCATCGCCGACCTCGTCGTCGCCGTCGGCGAGCTGTACGAGACCGGTACCCGCGCCGACATCGGCGGCTGGTGGGCCGAGGTCGACGGGTGGCGCACGCGCTACCCGCTGGGCTACGCCGAGCCGACCGACGGCTCGCTGGCGCCGCAGCACGTCATCACCCGCATCGGCCAGATCGCCGGTCCCGAGGCCATCTTCGTGAGCGGCGTCGGACAGCACCAGATGTGGGCCAGTCAGTTCATCTCGTACGAGAACCCTTACACCTGGCTGAACTCCGGCGGCGCGGGGACCATGGGCTACGCCGTGCCCGCCGCGATGGGCGCAAAGGTCGGGCGCCCCGAGGCGACGGTGTGGGCCATCGACGGCGACGGCTGCTTCCAGATGACCAACCAGGAGCTCGTCACCTGCGCGATCGAGGGCATCCCGATCAAGGTGGCCGTCATCAACAACGGCAACCTCGGCATGGTGCGCCAGTGGCAGACGCTCTTCTACGGCAGCCGCTACTCCAACACGGTGCTCAACTCCAAGCGCATCCCCGACTTCGTCAAGCTCGCCGACGCGATGGGCTGCATCGGGCTGCGGTGCGACACCAAGGCCGACGTGGACGCCACGATCGAGAAGGCGATGGCCGTCGACGACGTGCCCGTCGTCATCGACTTCGTGGTCGGCGAGGACGCGATGGTGTGGCCGATGGTCCCCGCCGGCACGAGCAACGACGAGATCCTCGCCGCGCGTGACACGCGCCCGGTGTGGGACGCCAACGACGTCTGACGACAGGACACAGGAACCCGCCCATGGCCCTCACCCGCCACACCCTCTCCGTCCTCGTCGAGAACAAGCCCGGCGTCCTCGCCCGTGTCGCGGCGCTGTTCAGCCGGCGCGGCTTCAACATCGAGTCGCTGGCCGTCGGCCCCACCGAGCACCCGACGGTGAGCCGGATGACGATCGTCGTGTCGGTCGACGACCTGCCGCTCGAGCAGGTGACCAAGCAGCTCAACAAGCTCGTCAACGTGCTGAAGATCGTTGAGCTCGAGCCGGCTACCAGCGTGCAGCGCGAGCTGCTGCTGCTGAAGGTCAAGGCCGACCTGACCAGCCGCAGCCACGTGCTCGAGACCGTCCAGCTGTTCCGCGCCAAGGTCGTCGACGTCGCCGCGGACGCGGTCACCATCGAGGCCACCGGCACCAACGACAAGCTGACGGCCTTGATCCGCGTGCTCGAGCCCTTCGGCATCCGCGAGCTCGTCCAGTCCGGCATGGTCGCCGTCGGCCGCGGCTCGCGGTCGATGACCGGCGCGGAGCCACGGCTGCGCAGTGCGTCCTAGCGCGGCTCGCCGCGACGCATCCCCAGCGCTTCTTGGCGCGTCCTAGCCTCCCGTCCACCACCCCTGCAGAAGGAGCACTTCCACCTCATGGCCGAGATCTACTACGACGACGACGCCGACCTCGGCCTCATCGCGAGCAAGAAGGTGGCCGTCCTCGGCTACGGCAGCCAGGGCCACGCCCACGCGCTGTCGCTGCGCGACTCCGGCGTCGACGTCCGCGTCGGCCTGCCCGAGGGCAGCAAGAGCCGCGCCAAGGCCGAGGCCGAGGGGCTGCGCGTCGTCACGCCCGCCGAGGCGGCCGCCGAAGCCGACGTCATCATGGTCCTCGCGCCGGACACGGTGCAGCGCAAGCTCTACGAGGCCGACGTCGCCCCGAACCTCAAGGACGGTGACGCGCTGCTGTTCGGCCACGGCCTGAACATCCGCTTCGGCCTCATCACCCCGCCGGCCGGCGTCGACGTCGCCATGGTCGCGCCCAAGGGTCCGGGCCACCTCGTGCGTCGGCAGTTCGTCGACGGGCGCGGCGTGCCGTGCCTGGTCGCCGTGGAGCAGGACGCGACCGGGAACGCGCTGCAGCTGGCCCTCTCGTACGCCAAGGGGATCGGCGGCACCAAGGCCGGCGTCCTGCGCACGACGTTCAAGGAGGAGACCGAGACCGACCTGTTCGGCGAGCAGGCGGTCCTCTGCGGCGGCGCCTCGGCGCTGGTCCAGACCGGCTTCGAGGTCCTCATCGAGGCCGGCTACCAGCCCGAGGTCGCGTACTTCGAGTGCCTGCACGAGCTGAAGCTCATCGTCGACCTGATGTACGAGGGTGGGATCGGCAAGATGCGCTGGTCCATCTCGGACACCGCGGAGTTCGGCGATTACGTCACCGGCCCGCGCATCATCACCGCCGACACCAAGAAGGCGATGCAGCAGGTGCTGGCCGAGATCCAGGACGGGACCTTCACCAAGCGCCTCATCGACGACGACGAGAACGGCGGCATCGAGCTCGCCGCCTTCCGCAAGACCGGCGCAGACCACCCGATCGAGAAGGTCGGCGCGCAGCTGCGCCCGATGATGGCCTGGATCGACGACGCCGGGGAGTAGCCCCAGCCGGTACGACGGCCCGGTCGCTGCCTTGCTCAGCTGCCGGCCGTTGCCGCGCAGCCTCAGGCGGCGGGGCCGAACCACCCCGCGACGTCGGCGACCAGCGCGACGCTGCCGGCGGCGTTGCGCAGCCGCACCGTCCCGCCGCCCAGCTTGACCACCACGAGGTCGGCGGCGGTCTGCCCGGGCGACAGGTTGAGGTTGGACACCCGCGGGACGGTGCTGCCGCCGCCGGGGTAGACGCGCACGTCGGTGGCCTGCGAGGCCGCGACGCCGGTGACGTTGAGGACGGCCGCGGTCGCCAGGCTCGGCACCCGCGCGAGCCCCCCGACGCGCAGCTCGACGTCCTGACCCGGGCCGACGACGGCCGGCCGCGTGTCGAGCACCCGGGTGGGCCCCACCGGCCGGAAGAGCCCGCCGCTGTCACTGCCGTCGTACCAGCCGGCGACGTCGGCGAGCAGGTGCACGCGGCCGGCGGTGTTGCGCAGCCGCACGGTCCCGTCCTGGCCGAGCGGGACGATGACGACGTTCGGGACCACCGTGCCGGCGCTGGCGTTGACGCTGCTCACACGCGGGAACAGCGTCCCCTCCGCGGGCGCGGGGAAGACGCGCACGTCGGTGTCGGTCGTCGGGGCGACGGCGGTGACGGTGAGCGCGACGGCCGACGCGTCGCTGGGGACCGGTCCGTTGCGCACCACCGACAGGTCGACGAACCCGCCGCCCTCCACCGGCCCGATCGCCGAGCCGACCTCGCGCCCGTCCTGGCCGCGGGTGTCGAGCACGCGCACCGGGTCGGCGGCGGTGAACGTCGACGTCCCGCCGGGGGCGTACCAGCCGGCCAGGTCCGCGACGACGTGCACCGAGCCGGCGGTGTTGCGGAACCGCACCCGGCCCTTGTGGCCGACCGGCACGGTGACGAGGTTCGCGCGGGTGCCGCCGGTGAGGTTGACGTTCGAGGTGCTCGGCACCGGCGCGCCCACCACGGGCACCGGGTAGACGCGCAGGTCCGTCGGGCCGGTCGGGCTGACGCCGGTGACGTTCAGGACGACCGCGGTCGCGCCGGCCGGGACGCCCGCACGGCCGACGAC
>JAJAYV010000206.1 GCA_026786045.1 Frankiaceae bacterium
CGACAGGCCCTCCGCGGCATACAGCTCGTGCAGCGCCAGCACAGCGCGCAACTGGCCGACATGAGCCTGACCCGCCACCGGCAGGGATGCCTCGACCGCTTCCTCGGCAGCACGCAGCCGCTCGAGGGACGCCACCCCCGAGAGCACCTGCTGACCCACTGCCATGACGACGACAGTAGGACCGCCCTCCGACAGAACCAGCGGCCGAAAGCAGCTGTGGAAACGGAGATCTCGGGGATCGAGAAGAGGTCTCAGCGCCACGGGCGGCGGGCCGGCTCCCCCGAGCCAGGGTGGCGCCGCCTGCGCGTACGGTCGCGGGCGACGAACGGCGGTGACCCGCTGCGGCGCCCTGACCCGTCTCCGCGAGAGTGGCGATGTCGCGCGCTCGGCGCCCGCGGCTGATCGCCACCCTCGGCGAGGACCCGCTCGACCACCTCCGGCGACAGCGGCTCATCGGTGTAGTGACGCACCATCCGCCGCCGGCGCAGGACCTCGGAGAACTCCACGGCGGGAACCTAGCCGGACGCCAGCTCGTGCAGCGCGAGCACCGTCCGCCAGTTGCGGGCGGTCATGTCGACGCCCAGCCGCAGGCCGTTCAGCTTGCTGCTCCGGATGCCCGGCGCCTGGTCGAGGTAGAGCACGCGCTCCCCCACGACGATGCGCTCGGGCAGCAGCGCCTCATGGTCGATCGCGGCGACCGCTGCCGGGTCCGGCTCCCCCGACAGGAATGCGACCTGCAGCCGCCTCGGGTCCAGCCCCTCCCAGGGGCAGTCACGCACGACCCGGGCGAGCTCCTCGGCGGTCCGGACCATCACCGGCACCGGCAGCCCGTGCTCGACGAGCGCTGCGGCGACGGCCTTCTCGAGCCCGGCGGGCGACCGGCGGGTGCGCACGACCGCGTTACCGCTCTGCAGGTGCGTCCGGACGTCGGTGCAGCCGACGGTGTCCAGCAGCGCGCGGAGGTCGGCCATGGCGATCCGGTTGCGGGCGCCGAGGTTCACCCCTCGGAGCAGCACGACGCTCGACACGAGGGCAACCTACGACCGGGCGCCCCGCGCGTGGAAGCATCAGAGCGCGCCGCCCTTGCGTCGCACTGCGGAGAGGACGACGTGCGACCCGAGCAGCGCGCGCCATGGACGGGCGTGGCCTCGTGCCTGGCCCTGACGGCCGGCATCGTGGCCGCCGACGTCGCAGCCGGCGCCGAGAAGACCCAGTACGTCGGGCTGCTCGCCGCCGTGCCGTTCCTCGCCGCGACCTTCACCGGCGTCATCGGGGTGCTCGTCCTCGGCCTGGTCGCCTGGCTGGCCGGCCTGGCGATCGGACTCGCCAGCGACGACGGCGCCTCGACGCCGCAGTACGTCCGGCTCGCCTGCATCGCTGCGGCTGTCGGCCTGGGCGCCCTCGCAGCCCACAGCCGGGAGCGACGCCAGTCGCACCTGCTCGCCGTGCAGGGCGCCGCCGACGCTGCCAGCCGGACGATCCTCCGACCGCTGCCGCCGACGCTGGGCGGGATCCCCCTGGCAGTGACCTACGTGTCGGCGTCCGAGGCGGCCCGCATCGGCGGGGACCTCTACGACGCCGTCGAGACCGAGTCCGGGCTGCGCATGGTCATCGGCGACGTCCGCGGCAAGGGCCTGGACGCGGTCCGCCTGGCGGCGACGACGATCGGCGCCTTCCGCGAGGCGGCGCACCGGGAGGCTGACCTGCAGCAGGTCGCCGAAGCGGCGCACGCGGCGGTGCGGCGCGACGCCGGGCCCGAGGACTTCGTGACGGCGCTGCTCGTCGAGGTGCGCGGTGACCGGGTGCGGATGCTCGGCTGCGGGCACCCGCACCCTCTTCGGCTGCGCGACGGCGCGGTCACCGAGCTCGCGCTGCCGGAGGCGCTCCCGCTCGGTCTCGGACCGCCGGTGCCTGCGGTGGCGGTCCGGACGTCCTGGCCGGCGACCGGGTCCTGCTGTTCACCGACGGCGCGGTCGAGGCCCGTTGGGACGGACGGTTCTTCCCGCTCGCCGACGCCGCCCGTGAGGCCCTGCAGCTCGACGGCCTGCCCGCCGCGCTGGCCTGGCTGGGCGACCGGCTCCGCCGTTACCCGGACGGCGGCGCTCCGGACGACGTCGCCCTGCTCGCCTTCGAGCTGCCCCGCACCTGAGGTCAGGGCGGGGCGTCGCCGCGCTCCCGCTCCTGCACCACCAGCTCGTCGAGGTCCTTGAGCCGCTCCAGTCCGCGCAGCGGCTGGCGCATCCTGTGGTTGCCGGCCAGGCGCCCGGCGTTGCGCTCGAGGAAGGCCCAGTAGCCGGCGGTGAACGGACAGGCCCGCTCCCCCACCCGCACCTTCGGGTCGTACGCGCAGCCGCCGCAGTAGTCGCTCATCCGGTCGACGTACGCGCCACCGGCGGCGTACGGCTTGGTGGTGAACAGGCCGCCGTCGGCGTGCTGGCTCATGCCGGTGACGTTCGGCAGCATCACCCAGTCGTAGCCGTCGACGAAGGCCTCGTGGAACCACGCGGTGACCTGCTTCGGGTCCCAGCCGCGCTGCATCGCGTAGTTGCCGAGCACCATCAGCCGCGGGATGTGGTGCACCCAGCCGCGCTCGCGCAGGTCGCCGAGCACCGACGACAGGCAGTTCGCCGTCACCTTCTGCTCGGCGTCCAGGGAGGCGAACCACTGCGGGAGGTCGCCTGTGGCTCCGAGGAAGTTCGCGTCCCGATAGCCGTCGGGCACGTGCCAGTAGAGCGACCAGATCCACTCCCGCCAGCCGACGACCTGCCGCACGTAGCCCTCGACGCTGTTGAGCGGCGCCGCGCCCGAGCGGTACGCCTGCTCCGCGGCGTGCACGCACTCCAGCGGGTGCAGCAACCCCAGGTTGATCGCAGGCGACAGCGCGCTGTGGGCCATCCACGGGTCGGCGGCCAGCATCGCGTCCTCGGTCGGCCCGAAGTCGGGCAGCCGGTGCTCGACGAAGTGCTCCAGCGCCGCCACCGCCTCCGCGCGGGTCGCTGGCGCCCACCGCGGCCGGTCCTCGCCGACGAAGGAGACCAGGCCCTCGCGCTCCCAGCGGTCGAGGTCCTCGCGCACCTGCGCGTCGATGTCGTCCTCGACCGGCCACCAGGGCTCGGGCAGCCCGAGCGTCGCCCGCTTCGGCGGCGGCTGGCGGTTGTCGTGGTCGAGGTTCCACTGCCCGCCGGCCGGCTCGTCGCCGTCCATGAGCAGGTCGAGCCGCACCCGCTGCCAGCGGTAGAAGTCCTCCATCAGCAGGCGCTTTCGTCCCGCGACCCAGCCGGCGAAGTCCTCGCGTGTGGTGGCGAAGCCGCGGCCCTCGGGCACCACCTCGATGCCGCGCGCCCGCACGAGCCGGTCTGCAGAGTACGACGTCGGCTGCACCACCGACAGGGGCTCGTCGACCTGCGCCAGCGCCTCGTCGTAGGTGTCCACCCGCAGCACGAGCGCCTGCTCGCCGAGCTCGCGGGCACGGTGGCGCAGCGCCGACAGCAGTAGGTGCGCCTTGGCCCGGTGGAAGCGCCGCCGCGAGAACACTGCCCGGGATTCGATCAGCAGCACCGGTTGGTCCGGCTGGTCCAGGAACTGCGGCCCCAGCTGGTCGGCGAACAGCCAGCGGCGGGTCACCGGCTCAGCCTGTCAGCGGGCGGTCAGCCGCGCGACCCGTGCTCCTGGATCGACCGCCCTGCGGGTCGTCGGTCTCACAGATGGCGGCGGTCTGCCACTCGGTCATGCGCCCGTCCGTGCCCGGCCGCGCTGCGAAGCATGCGCGAGGTCGACGCTGAAGACATCTCCCGGCTGGCAGCCGAGCACGTCGCAGATCGCCGTGAGGGTCGAGAACCGGACCGCGCGGGCCCGGTCGTTCTTGAGCACGGACAGGTTGACGACCGTGACGCCGACCGCGCGGGCCAGGTCGGTCAGCGTCATGCCCGACCGCTCCAGCAGCTCGTCGAGGTGGCACACGACCCGATGGGCTTCCTCAGCGGGCACTACACCAGCCCCTCGACGTCCTCGCGCAGTCGCGCCCCGCGGGCGAAGACCTCGGCGAGGAAGAAGACGAGGAGGCCGCACAGGTACGGCCAGAACTGCAGGTCGAGCGTCGCGGACCTCGGTCCGCCGGGCAGGAGCGGGTCCAGCACCCCTTCGAAGGCGATCGCCTGGAAGATCGGCAGAAAGGTCCCGCCGACGATGATGATGATCGCGAGGGCGGTCAGGCGACGGGCGTTGGCCGTCGTGAACGGGTCCCCGGCGCGCAGGCCGCGGGCGACGCCGAGCAGCAGGCGGGCGACCACGACCGCAAGGACCAGCAACAGGACCGTGGGAACCAGTGCCCAGCCGAACTGCGCGGCGCTGGGGTCCTGGACCAGCACGGTCCCGGTGAGCGGCCCGGACACCAGCTGCGCGGGTGTCACCAGGTCGTCCGGCAACGACCCGGTGACCGCGAGGGGGTCACCTCGCAGCGCCCGAATTACCTGGAGGACCGCCTGCAGCATGGCGAGGCCGGGCAGCGCCCACAGCATGCCCTCGAGGAAGAGCTGGTCCGTGCGCGACCACTGCTTCACCTTCATGACGCCCCCATCGACTGTCGTTGTTGTCGACAGTCGACACCAACGAGAGTCGATACGTCAAGCACGGCCGGCTCGCAACGTCAGTTGATCGGACGCTCCTGGCCCTTCCAGTACTCGTCGCGCAGCTTGAACTTCTGGATCTTGCCGGTCGCGGTGCGCGGGATCGCCTCGCGCAGCTCCACCGACGTGGGCGCCTTGTAACCGGCCAGCCGCTTCTTGCAGTGGGCGATCAGCTCGGCCTCGTCGGCCGTCTCGCCATCGGCCAGGACGACGAGCGCCTTGATGGTCTCGCCCCACTTCTCCGACGGGACGCCGATGACGGCGACCTCGGCCACGGCCGGGTGGCTGAACAGGCAGTCCTCGACCTCGATGGAGGAGACGTTCTCGCCGCCGGTGATGATCACGTCCTTCTTGCGGTCGCTGATCGACAGGTAGCCCTCGTCGTCGAGCGTGCCCCCGTCGCCGGTGTGGAACCAGCCGTCCTCGAGCGCGTCGGCCGTGGCGTCCGGCTGCTCCCAGTAGCCCTCGAGCACGGTGTTGCCCCGGGCGAGGATCTCGCCGGTATCACTGATCTGCAGGCGCGTGCCGAGCGCCGGCATGCCGGCGCGGCCGAGCCGGCGGGCCCGCTCCTCGGGCTCGAGTGCGTCCTCCTCGGCGCGGCGGCGGTTGACCGTCAGCAGCGGGGTGGTCTCGGTGAGGCCGTAGATCTGCACGAACTCCCAGCCGAGCTCCTCCTCGATGCGCTGGATGGTGCGGCTGGGCGGCGGCGCGCCCGCGACGATGACCCGCGTGCGGTCCCGCCCGGGGCCCCCGCTGCCAGGGATGGCGCCCTCCCACTCCGCAGCCGCCTCCAGCACCGACGCCACGACCGCGGGAGCCGCGCACATGACGGTCACGCCGTACTTCTCGACGCGGCGCAGGATCTCGGCGCCGTCGATCTTGCGGATGACGACCTGCGGCACGCCCAGGCCGGTCAGGGCGAACGGCATCCCCCAGCCGTTCGCGTGGAACATCGGCAGCGTGTGCAGGTAGACGTCGCGGTCGGTTACGCCGGCGTGCAGGGCGAAGGTGACGCCGTTGACCCACAGGTTGCGGTGGGTGATCTGCACGCCCTTGGGGCGGGCCGTCGTCCCCGACGTGTAGTTGATCGTCGCGGTGTCGTCCTCGCTGGGGTCG
>JAJAYV010000207.1 GCA_026786045.1 Frankiaceae bacterium
GCGTCGACCAGCCCGAGCAGCGACAGCGTCCGGGGTGAGGGGACGTACGGCGCCGCGCACGCAGCGCACGGCTTGCGGACCAACCTCTGAGCGAGCACCAACGACAGCGAGGAGGCGACCAGGAACGGCTCGACGCCCATGTCGACCAGGCGGGTGACGGCGGCGACCGCATCGTTGGTGTGCAGGGTCGTCAGCACCTGGGGGCCGGTGAGCGAGGCCTTGAGCGCGAGCTCGGCGGTCTCCGCGTCGCGGACCTCGCCGACCAGCACGATGTCGGGGTCCTGCCGCAGGACGCTGCGCAGGCCGCGGGCGAAGGTCATGCCGGAGCGCTCGTGCACCTGCACCTGGGTGATGCCGGCGACCTGCACCTCGACCGGGTCCTCGAGCGTGACGATGTTGCGGTCGGGGGTGCTGACCTGCTGGATGCCGGCGTAGAGCGTGTTGGTCTTGCCCGAGCCCGTGGGGCCCGTGATGAGCACCAGGCCCTGGGCCTGCACGAGCGCGGCGTTCACCAGCTCGAGCTGTGCGGGGGTCAGGCCGGTGCCGTCCAGCCGCGGCACGTCGCTGGCCGGCGGGAGCAGGCGGATGACGACCTTCTCGCCGTGCAGCGTCGGCAGGGTCGAGATGCGCGCCTCGACAGTCAGTCCGTCGACGGTGAGCTTCGCGCGGCCGTCCTGCGGGCGGCGGCGCTCGGCGATGTCGAGCCCGGAGACGATCTTGATGCGGCTGACCATCGCCGCGCTGGCGTTGCGCGGGACGGTCATGACGTCGCGCAGCAGTCCGTCGACGCGGTAGCGGATCCGCAGCTCCGTGGCCTGCGGCTCGACGTGCACGTCCGACGCCCGGGCGCGCACGGCGTCGGCCAGGACGACGTCGACGAGCCGCACGATCGGCGCGGCCTCGACGCTCTGGGCGGAGAAGTCCTCGAGCTCCTGCTCGGCGGTGTCCATCCCCTCGAACAGGGTGTGCACGTCGGTGGAGTCCTCCGACAGCGACCACGAGCGGGCCAGGTGGTCGCGCACCTGGCTGTCGGTCGCCACCAGCACCACGAGCTCGGAGGCGCCGGTGTAGAGCTTGACGTCGTCGAGCGCCATGACGTTGGTGGGGTCGGCGGTCGCGACGGTGAGCTTGCCGCCGCCGCGCTCGCTGGACAGCACCAGCACGCCGGAGCGCTCGGCCACCGCGCGCGGCAGCAGCCGGACGGCGTCGGGCTGGGCCATCGTGCGGCCCAGGTCGACCAGCGGCAGGGCAAGCGCCTCGGCGAGCGCCTGCGCGACCTCCTTCTCGGTCGCGAGGCCCAGGTCGATGACGACGGCGCCCAGCCGCTTGCGGTGCTTGTCGGCGGGGGTGGCGGCCTGGGCGGTGAGCGCGGTCCGTAGCTGCTCCTGGTCGAGCAGGCCCTGCTCGACCAGCACCTCGCCGATGCGGCGGCGGGGTGCACGGGCCGGAGCCGGGCCCGCGGACGCGTCGTCGTGGTCGGCACTGCCGGACGCCGTCGGCGGGGAGGTCGTGGTCACGAGCAGTGCATCGGTCGCTCTGCCCGCGGGGTGAAGGCCCGGTCCGTGACGTTCTGCTGGGGGTCAGTCCCCGTCGTGCTCGCCGACGAACGGCTCGCCGAGGTCCGGGCGCTCGGCGTCGCGCTCGGCGGTCTTCTCGGCGGACCGGCGCTTCTTGCGCTCGGCCCGCCGCTCGCGGTCCTCACGGGCCGCGCGCCTGGCCAGCTCGGCCGTGACGTCGGCCCCGGGCTCGCCGGTGCGGGTGCGGGCCACGACCTCCTCGGTCACCTCGCGGAGCTGGGCGCGCAGGAAGTCACGGGTCGCGACCTCGCCGAGCGCCTGGCGCAGGCTCGCGACCTCGCGGCTGAGGTACTCCACGTCGGCCTGCAGGCGCTCGCTGGTCGCGCGGTCCTCGTCCAGGCTGATCCGGTCCCGGTCGGCCTGCCGGTTCTGCGCCAGCAGGATCAGCGGCGCGGCGTAGGAGGCCTGCAGCGACAGCAGCAGCGTCAGGAAGGTGAAGGTGTACGGGTCGAAGGCGAACGGTGAGACGTTGAGCAGGATCCAGACGACGATGAACACCGTCATGTAGACCAGGAAGCGGGCCGTGCCGAGGAAGCGGGCGATCTGCTCCGACACCCTGCCGAAGGCGTCCGGGTCGTAGTGCGGGCGGCGCGAGGCGCGCTGCTCGAGCGGGGTGTCCAGGCGCACCCGGCGTGACCTCTCAGCCACGACGGCCCGTGCCCGATCCCCGCGAGTCCCGCCAGCCCTGCGGCAGGACGTGGTCGAGCACGTCGTCCACGGTCACGGCACCGAGCAGCCGCTGCTCGGAGTCCACGACCGGCACCGCGACCAGGTTGTAGGACGCGAGGTGCCGGGTGACGTCGGCCAGCGGGCAGTCCGGGCCGAGCGGGTCGATGCCGGTGTCCAGCGCGGCGCTGATGAGCGAGGACGGGGGTTCGCGCAGCATCCGCTGGAAGTGCGCCGTACCGAGGTAGCGACCGGTGGGGGTCTCGTACGGCGGGCGCACGACGTAGACCTGCGCCGCCAGCGCCGGGCTGTGGTCGGCGTTGCGGATCATCGCCAGGGCCTCGGCGACGGTGGCGTTGGGGGCCAGCACCAGCGGCTCCGAGGTCATCATCCCGCCGGCCGAGTCGTCGCTGTAGGCCAGCAGCGACCGGACCGGACCGGCCTCGTCGGGTTCCATGAGCGCGAGCAGCCGCTCGGCGTCTGCGGCCGGGAGCTCGCCGAGCAGGTCGGCGGCATCGTCCGGGGCCATCGCCTCGAGGACGTCGGCGGCCCGCTCGTCCTCCAGGCCGCCCAGCAGCTCGACCTGCTCGTCCTCGCTCATCTCCTCCAGGACGTCGGCCAGCCGCTCGTCGTCCAGCGCCGCCGCGATCTCGGCTCGGCGCGTGCCGGACAGGTCGTGCATCACGCCGGCCAGATCGGCGGGGCGGAGCTTCTCGAAGACGGCCAGCAGGTTGGCGGCGCCCTGGCCGTCCGGCGCCAACGACAGGCCGCTGACCGCCTCCCATCCCACCGCCAGCACCGCGCCGCGGCGGCGGCGGCGCAGCCCGCGGCCGCCGCGCCGGCGCACCGCGACCCGGCTGACGAGCCAGTCGCCGGTGCGCTGCTGCTCGACGGCGATGTCCAGGACGGTGACCTGCTCGGAGCTGCTCAGCAGCGTGACGGTGCGGTCCAGCAGCTCGGCGAGCACGAGCGTCTCGCCCGCCCGCTTGTCGAAGCGGCGCAGGCTGACCATGCCGCTGGTGAGCACGACCGCCTCGGGGTCGATGCTGTTGACCCGCCCGATCGGCACGAAGATCCGGCGGCGGGCCTGGATCTCCACCACCAGGCCCAGCACTCGCGGGGCGTCCTTGCCGATCCGCAGCGCGACGACGACGTCGCGTACCCGGCCGACCTGGTCGCCGTTCGGGTCGAAGACGGGCAAGCCGGCCACGCGGGCGACGAAGACGCGCGACCCGGTGCTCATGGTGCGGACGCTACCGCCGGGGCGCGGTCGGGCTGCGCTGCGGCGTGCGGCACGATGCCCGGGTCCGAACGCCGTTCTAGGGAGACCCCGTGACCGTCCTCGACCGCTTCCGCCTGGACGACAAGGTCGTCGTCGTCACCGGTGCCTCGTCCGGGCTGGGGGTCGCCTTCGCGCAGGCCTTCGCCGAGGCCGGCGCCGACCTCGTGCTCGGCGCCCGCCGGGTCGACCGGCTGCCCGAGACCGGCAAGCTCGTCGAGGCCGCCGGCCGCCGGTTCGCCTTCGAGCAGACCGACGTGACCGACCCCGAGCAGTGCACCCGGCTGGTGCAGAAGGCGATCGAGGAGTTCGGCCGGGTCGACGTGCTGGTCAACAACGCCGGCCTGGGCTGGGCCAAGCCGGCCAGCCGGGAGACGCCCGCGGAGTTCCTGCGGGTCATCGACGTCAACCTCAACGGCGCCTACTGGATGGCCCAGGCGTTCGGCCGGGCCGCGAAGGGCGGCGGCTCGATCATCAACATCAGCAGCGTGCTGGGCATCCACCCCGGCGCGCTGCCCCAGGCGGCCTACGCCGCCTCGAAGGCCGGCCTCATCGGCCTCACCCGCGACCTGGCCGCGCAGTGGACCGGCCGCAAGGGCATCCGCGTCAACGCCATCGCGCCGGGCTACTTCCCGACCGAGATGACCGACGAGATGGACGACTCCGAGGCGGAGTTCGTCAAGGCGATCACCCCGGCCGGCCGCCTCGGCGACCCGGCCGAGCTGGCCAGCGTCGGCGTCTTCCTGGCCAGCGACGCCGCGTCGTACGTCACCGGCATCACCGTGCCGGTCGACGGCGGCATGACGATGCCCTGATGGCACTGCGGGCCTCCGGCGCGACCCAGATGTCGCTCGAGTACGAGGTGGTCGACGTCTTCACCGGCACACCGTTCGCGGGCAACCCGCTCGCGGTGGTGCTGGGGGCCGACGACCTCGAGCAGGACCAGCTGCAGCGGATCGCGAACGAGTTCCACCTGTCCGAGACGGCCTTCCCGATGGCCGCCTCGGACGGCGCGGACTACCGGCTGCGGATCTTCACCCCCGAGGTGGAGCTGCCCTTCGCCGGACACCCGTCGGTCGGCGCCGCCTGGGTGCTGGCCCGCCGCGGCGAGCTCGCGCCCGGTCCGGTCGTGCAGTCCTGCGGCGCCGGGCGGCTGGCGCTGGAGGTCGCGCCGGACGGCGGCCCGGTGACGCTCACCGGCGGCGCGCCCACCGTCGGCCCGCCGCAGCACCCCGAGAGGTTCCTGCGCGCGGTGGGGCTGTCGCACAAGGACCTCATCGGCGTCGAGCCGCGCTCCTGCGGGACCGGCCTGGAGTTCGCCTTCCTGCTCGTGCGCGCCGGTGCGGTGGCCACCTGCGTGCCGGACCTCGCGGCGCTGCGCGGGCTGGGCGGTGCGGGGCTGTCGGTCTTCTCCTGGGACGGCGAGGCGGCCCGCGCCCGGGTCTTCGCCGGCGGGGTCGGCGTGGCCGAGGACCCGGCGACCGGCTCGGCCGCGCTCGGGCTCGGCGTCTACCTCGTCGCGACCGGCCTGCTCTCCGACGGCGGGCCGTACGTCGTGCACCAGGGGCTGGAGCTGGGCCGCCCGTCGCGGCTGGACTGCGCGGTCGTCGCCTCGGGCGGGTCTGCGGCGTCCGCGACGGTCAGCGGCGAGGTCGTCCCCGTCGCCGCCGGCCGCATCCGGGTGCCACCCGTCGGTTGGTCAGTCGGTCGGCCGCAGGCGGAGGGCGGCGCACGACGCCGCCCACCGGTGGGCGGGCCCGGCGGGGGGGGTGGGGCGCGAGGCGGCGGGCC
>JAJAYV010000208.1 GCA_026786045.1 Frankiaceae bacterium
GACCAGCACGACCCCGGCCTGCTCGGCGCCGTCGGCCGCACCGGCGTCGTCGCGGTGCTCGGCCACGTCGTCGCGCCGCTCGACCGCCCGCCGGAAGGCCAGGTCGTCGTCGTCGAGCACCGGGTCGACGGATGCCCCCGCGAGGTCCTTCAGGTGCCGCGCCTCCTCCCGCGCCTGCGCGCTGCGGAGCATCGCCTTGCTGGGCATGCACGCCACGTAGGGGCACTCGCCGCCGACGCGCAGCGTCTCGACGAGGGCGACCCGACGCCCGGCCCGCGCCAGCGCCTGGCTGATGGACTCACCGGCCGAGCCGGCTCCGATCACGACGACGTCGAAGGTCTCCATGCGCGCAGCCTTACCCAGCGCGGCGGCTATAGCCCGTCCAGGGCCTGCTCGAGGTCGGCGACCAGGTCCTCGGGGTCCTCCAGGCCGACGCTGATCCGCACCGCCGCCGGGTCGATGCCGGCCGCGGCGAGCGCGTCGTCGTCGAGCTGGCGGTGCGTCGTCGTCGCGACGTGGCTGACCTTGGAGTGCGTACCCGCCAGCGACGTCGCCACGGCGATCAGCCTCAGCCGGTCGCACAGCGCGAGGCCGGCTGCCCGGCCGCCGGGCGGGGTGATGGTGACGATCGCGCCGTAGCGACCCTCGTCGAACAGCTTGCGCGCCAGGTCGTGGTCGCGGTGCGAGGGCAGGCCGGGGTGGTCGACCCGCAGCACCCCCGGGTGCTCGTCCATCGCCGCGGCGACGACCAGCGCGCTGGCGCAGTGCCGGGCGACGCGCAGCGGCAGCGTCGCGAGGCCACGGTGGAGCAGGAAGGCCTCGTCCGGCGCGAGCATGCCGCCCAGGTCGATCCGGGCGCGCCGCACCCGTGTCATGAGCTCGGGCGAGCCGACCGCCACACCGCCAGTGCTGTCGCTGTGACCGCCGATGTACTTCGTGGCCGAGTGCACGACGACGTCGGCGCCGTGCTCGAGCGGGCGGCAGACCGCGGGCGAGGCGAAGGTCGAGTCGACGACGAAGGTCAGGCCCGCCTCGCGCGAGATCGCCGACAGTCCAGGCAGATCGGCCACCGTCATAGTTGGGTTGGCGAGCGTCTCGGCGTAGAGCACGGTCGTCTCAGGACGCACGGCGGCGCGCACGGCGTCGAGGTCGGTCATGTCGACGAAGGACGTGGTCACGCCGAAGCGGTCCAGCACCGTCGTGAGCAGGCCGTACGTCCCGCCGTAGACCTCGCGCGGCACGACGACGTGGGCGCCGGCGTGCGTGAGGGCCATCAGCACGGTCGAGATGGCGGCCATCCCCGAGGCGAACGGCTGCGCGACGACCTCGCCGTCGACGCCGACGCCCTCGAGCGCCGCGACCGCCTGCGCGAAGGCGTCCGTCGTCGGGTTGTCGACCCGGGAGTACGAGTAGCCCTTCTGCGCACCGCTCAGCAGGTCGGCGTACTCCTGGGCGCTGCTGAAGCGGAAGGCAGCGCTGCGGTGCACGGGCAGGCCGAGCGGGGTCTGCTCCAGGCGGGGGGGGTCCGGGGTGTGGACGGCGCGGGTGTGCTCACCGGGGGTCATGGCCACAGCCTGCCAGTCACTCGCTCTTGGCGCCCCGGCTCATCAGACCGCGGACCATGTCGGCGGGGGTCATGCCCTCGTGCACGACCTGGACGACGTGCTCGGTGATCGGCATGTCGACGTCGTGCTTGCGGGCGAGGTCGAGGATCGAGCGGCAGGACTTCACGCCCTCGGCGGTCTGCTGCTTGCGGGCCAGGATGTCCTCGAGCGTCTCGCCGCGACCGAGCCGCTCGCCGAACGTCCGGTTGCGCGACAACGGCGAGGTGCAGGTCGCCACGAGGTCGCCGAGCCCGGCCAGGCCGCTGAAGGTGAGCGGGTCCGCGCCGAGAGCCGCGCCCAGGCGGGCGGTCTCGGCCAGCCCGCGGGTGATGAGCGAGGCCTTGGTGTTGTCGCCGAAGCCCATGCCCTCGGCCATGCCGGTGGCCAGCGCGATGACGTTCTTCACCGCCCCGCCGAGCTCGCAGCCGACGACGTCGACGTTGGTGTACGGCCGGAAGTAGCCGGTCATGCAGGCGAGCTGGAGGCGCTTGGCGACCTGCTCGTCGGTGCAGGCGACGACGGTGCCCGCCGGCTGGCCCAGCGCGATCTCCTTGGCCAGGTTGGGGCCGGTGACGACCGCCACCTGGCCGGGCGCGACGTCGGCGACCTCGGCCACGACCTCGCTCATCCGCTTGGTGGTGCCGAGCTCCACGCCCTTCATCAGGCTCACGAGCACCGTGTCGCGGCCCAGGGCCGGGACCACCGCGGCCAGGTTGTCGCGCAGCGTCTGCGACGGGACCGCCAGCACGACGAAGTCGGCGCCGGCGACGGCCTCGGCCGCGTCGGACGTGGCCGTCAGGCTGTGCGGCAACGCGATCCCCGGCAGGTAGTCGGGGTTCTCGTGCCGGTCGCGCACGGCCTCGGCGAGGTCGGTGCGGCGCGCCCAGAGCACGACGTCGGTTCCCGCGTCGGCCAGCACCTTGCCGAAGGCCGTTCCCCACGACCCAGACCCCAGCACCGCCGCACGCGTCACGCGTTCCTCCACCCCTGGTCGGTCGCGGACAGCACCTGCCGCGGGTCGAACACCTCCGTCGGGGCCGGCTCGCCGCGCAGCCCCGCCACGAGCCCCGCGATGTCGGCCATCACAGCGTCCGTCGCGCCGCGCAGCACCTCCCCCGTCAGGGGCTGCCCGCGGAACGCCGACAGGTCGACCGGTGGGCCGGCGGCGACGGACACCGGGTGCGGCGGCAGCAGGTGCAGGCCCTTGGCGCGGTAGGAGTCCTGGATCGCCTGGGCTCCCCACTGGGCCACCGGCACGACCGGCGCCCCGGACAGCAGCGCCAGCCGGGCCACCCCGGTCCTGGCCAGCATCGGCCACTTGCCGGGGTCGCGGCTGACGGTGCCCTCCGGGTAGATGACGACGCACTCCCCCGCCTCCAGCGCGGCGACGGCGTCGCGCAGCGCGGCGGACGCGTCTGCCGTATCCCGGTAGACCGGGATCTGCTGCGCCCCGCGCATCACCCGGGCCACCAGGCCCTTGCCGGTGAACATCGTGCTCTTGACCAGGAAGCGCCCCGGCCGGCCGACGCCGAAGACGACGAAGTCCGCCAGGACCGGCGGGTCGGCGTACGAGATGTGGTTGGCCGCCAGGATGACGCCGCCGCGCTCGGGGACGTGCTCCGTGCCGGCCCAGTGGCGGCGGGTGAACAGCAGGGTGAACGGCTTGAGGATGAGGATGCCCAGGGCGTACCAGAAGCCCAGCTCGCGCAGGCCCACCCGTCGTTGCACCCGTCCTCCTCCGTCCCTGGCGCCGCGAGTCTGTCGCGGCGCGCCACCCCCTGTCGAGGACGGTCGCCGACTGCGCTCGCCGCGCGGACTGGGAGACTCGCACGCATGGCGGCGCTGCGGGGGAAGGACGCGGCCTGGGGGGTCGTCGTCCCGGTGAAGCACCTCGACGTGGCCAAGTCGCGGCTGTCTGCGTATGGCGAGGCGGCGCGGCGCGACCTGGCCCTGGCATTCGCCGTCGACGTGGTCCGCGCGGCGCTGGACTGCCCGGCCGTGCGCGAGGTCCTCGTCGTCACCGACGATGCTCAGGCGGCCGCCGCGCTCGGCGCGCTGGGGGCGCGGGTCGTGCCCGACGACCCC
Source organism: Frankiaceae bacterium (assembly GCA_026786045.1). Classification (GTDB taxonomy): domain Bacteria; phylum Actinomycetota; class Actinomycetes; order Mycobacteriales; family SCTD01; genus SCTD01. The sequence continues at coordinate 3,690 of JAJAYV010000208.1, forward strand.
GACGCGGGGCTCAACCCGGCGTTGGCCCACGGCGCCGAGC
>JAJAYV010000209.1 GCA_026786045.1 Frankiaceae bacterium
GACCCGACCTTCCCGGTCGGCGGCGACGGCGGTCCGCTGCAGACGCCGACCCCCGGCGCTCCGCAGGTCTTCCGCGTCGACGCCGGCACCGGCGCCACCGCCGCCGTGCCGCAGGCGGTCGCCATGTCGCAGTCGGCCTTCGAGCCGGGCACGGCCACCCACGCGGTGCTGGCCCGCGCCGACGTCTTCGCCGACGCGCTGGCGGGCAGCTCGCTCACTCTGGGCCTGGGTCCGCTGCTCTTCAGCGGCTCGACCGGGTCGCTGCCGCGGGCCACCCGAGAGGAGCTGCTGCGCACCCTGCCCGACGGCAGCACCGTCTACCTGCTGGGCGGCGACACGGCCCTCCCGGTCGCGTTGGAGGCCGAGCTCACGGCGCTCGGGTTCCAGCCGAGGCGGCTGGCCGGCGCGACCCGCGAGGCCACCGCCGTCGTCATCGCTCGCGAGCTGGCCGAGCGCCGCCGGGCGGCCGGTTTCGCCGACAACGGTGTCGTCCTGCTCGCCACCAGCGGCAACTGGCCCGACGCGGTGGCCGCCGGTTCGCTGGGCGCCTACTACGGCCTGCCGATCCTCGTCACGCCCACCACGACGCTGCACCCGGCCACCGCCGACGGGCTGCGCGAGCTCTCGCCGACCGGCCTGCTCGTGCTCGGCGGGCCGAGCGCGATCAGCGACGCGGTCTTCGCCCAGGCCGCCGGATGGGCCCGGTCCGCGCCGGGCGACGCCGTCCGGCTGGCCGGCGCGGACCGGTACGGCACCGCCATCGAGATCGCGACGTTCTTCGAGGACGCGCTGGCCGCCAGCGGCGTCTCGCCCCGCTGCGTCGTCGGGGCCAACGTCGTGCGCGCCGACGGCTGGGCCCACGTGCTGTCGGCCAGCCCGCTGGCCGGGGCGTACGGCTGCGTCGTCGTGCCCTTCGCGGGCGCGGCGGGTGACAGCCTGCCGCCGGCGACCCGGGACTACGTCCGCGGCTTCGGCATCGACGGGGTCCTGGCCGGCGACGTGGACGTGATGACCGACGCCGCCGCCGCCGAGCTGCAGGCGCTGCTGCAGCGCTGATCAGCCCGGCGGGAACCGCAGGTAGATCCGCACTTCGAAGACGTAGTCCTCCTGCGGCCGCTCGGTCTGCGTGTGCGCCACGACGGTGACCGGCTGGGCGAGCAGCAGCTCGAAGTCGCCCGGGATCGGCCCGTCCACCAGCTCGGGGTCGGGCACCGGGCTGAGCAGCACCAGCCGTTTGCCCCGCGCCTCGGCCGCCGCGGTGGCCGTCGCCACGTCGTCGGTCGTCGACTCCTTGCCGAGCACCGCCACCGGCACCTGGCAGAAGGCCTGCAGCGTCTGCGGCAGCCCGGTCGACAGCGCGTTGCCGCCCGTCAGCAGCACCGCGTCGTCGGGCTGCAGCGCCGCGCACGTCCGCTCGACCACGTCGAGCATCGGGACGTACTCCCGCTCGCTCCAGTGCCCCTGCGCGTAGACCAGCGGAGGCGCCAGAAGCGCGACCCCGACGGCCGCGCCGGCCGGCAGGCGCCAGCGGCCGCGGACCTGCGGGACCAGCCAGACCGCGAGCACCAGCAGCCCCGGGATCGTTACCGGCATGAAGCGGCGGGTCGCCCAGTAGTGCACCGGGATGATGCTCGGCCGCCACAGGTAGAGCGCCGTGCTCGCGCCGAACAGCAGCACGAACGCCAGCGCGAGCAGCGCGCGCTCGCGCTGCTCCGGGTCGTCCTGCCGGCGCAGCGTCCGCCAGACCAGCACGGCGAAGACCAGCAGCCCGAGCGCCACCGCCGCCGGCCCGAGGTACCAGGTCAGCCACTGCAGGCTGAGCTCGTCGTAGGACCGGAGCGGGTCGGCCTGCTGGCCGGCCAGCTCCTGCAGCACCCCGACCGAGGTCGGCTGGTCGGGGGACAGGTTGCGGCCGGTCTCCACCTGCGGCCGGACCACGCCGGCGTAGAGGCTGAGCAGGACGACCATGCCGGTCACGCCCGCGGCGAGCGCCCGCCCGTGCAGCCGGTCCCACAGCGCCAGCGCCCGCTCCCGCAGGACCAGCGCGACGGCGCACACCACGGCCGTGGCTGCCAGCGCGACGAGGATCAGGTCGAGGTTCTCCGACTGCAGGCCCAGGTAGCCCGGGCTGCCGACCGACAGGTCGACGTAGCCCAGGACCGCGCCGACCGCGACGCCCGCGGCCAGCGCCGCGCCGAGCCGCGCGGCCCCGGCCAGCACGAGGACGGTGGCGACCATCGTCAGCGGGATGAGGTAGGCGAACGCGTCGATCCGGGCCAGGCAGGACGCCCCCAGCACCAGCCCGGCGAGCAGCCCCGGGACGGCCCGGCGCGCCCGGACCGCGTCGAAGAGCAGTGCGAGCCCGGCGAAGACGAGCAGCTGGGCGGGCAGCTCGCTGAAGGTGTCCCGGCTGAAGTGCTGTTGCGGCAGCGACAAGGCCAGCGCGGTCATGGCCACGAGCGCCCACTCGGGCCGGCCGGTCAACCGGCTGCCGAAGGCGAAGACGGCGAGCAGCGCGAAGCCGGAGACCACCGCGTTGGCCCACAGCAGGGCCTGCGCCCCGCCGACCCACGACGCGACCGCCAGCAGCTGGGGCAGCAGGTGCAGGAAGCCGGGTCGTACGAGGTCGTCTCCCTCGTAGGAGTCGAAGCCGGCGCCGGCGAAGTTGAGGCTCTCGACGCCGCCGAAGACGGTGTCCTGCTGGGTGGGCAGGGTCAGCGTGCCGGTCTCGGCGAGCAGCTGCCCGGCGACCGCGTAGACCGCCGGGTCGCCGTCGACGAGCAGGTGCTGGCTCTCGAAGCGGGCGTTGAGCCCGGTGCTGAGCGCGGCGACGACGACCGCCAGCGCACTGACGACCAGCACCCGACGGGCGACTGCGCCGGCGCGCGGGGCGGTGCGGCGCCAGGCCAGCTCGAGCGCGACGAGCGCCGGCAGCCCGAGGGCCACCACGAGCAGCGGCGTGAATGCGCCGAGCAGCACCAGCGGGGTGCCGACCAGGCCGAGCGCGACCAGGCTGAAGGCCGCGAGCCGGGGGAGTGCGTCCACCCACGGCGCGACCAGCGCGGGCGGGGGGGTGCTCAACCCTGCGGCGGCGGCGGCGTCTTGCGGCCGGTGACGTACGCCAGGCGGCTGGCGGCCTTGCGCGCGACGAGCTGCAGGCCGCCGTCACGCAGGTGGTCCGCCACGATCTCGGCCTCGCGGCGGATCCCGCTCTTGGGCCGGTACAACCTGGCCGCGCCCTTGGCCAGCCGGCGCCGCGCGTAGTCGTCGAGCAGGTCCGGTGCGCGGCGCGGCGACCGGCAGAATGCGACCAGCGGGGCGAGCACCCGGTCCCAGTGGTAGTCCGGCGCGACCTCGCGCACGTTGTCGCGGCAGCGCTGGGCGAAGACCTCGTCGCTCAGCACCCGCTCCAGCGCGTCGGCCAGCCCCTCGACGTCACCCGGTGCGACGGTGAGACCGAGCCCGCGGGCGTCGACCAGCGCGGCGAAGACGTCGCCCTGGGTGCAGACCATCGGCAGGCTGGCCCACAGGTAGTCGAGCATCCGGGTGCGGAAGGAGAAGGCCGTCTCGACGTGGTCGAGGTGGTTGCTGACGCCCACGTCGGCGTCGAGCAGGTAGTTGGCCCGGTCGTCGTAGCGGACCCACTCCTCGTTGAAGAAGACGTGCGTGCCGGTGAGGCCGCGCTCCTCGGCGAGCGTGCGGGCGGCGAAGGACATCCGCATCTCCGGCACGTGCGGGTGCGGGTGCTGCATGCCCAGGAAGAACAGCCGGACGTCGTCGCGGCGGTCCTTGAGCAGGTCGACGGCCTTGATCAGCGTCAGCGGGTCGAACCAGTTGTAGATCCCGCCGCCCCAGAGGATGACCTTGTCGTCCGGGCCGATGCCCGGGACGACGCCCTTGAGTGCCTGGCGGGTGCGCTGCGGCGGCAGCGGGCTGATGCCGAAGGGCGCCACGTCGATGAGCGAGCGCAGCGTGACGTCGTCGTCGTACGACACCGTGTTGAGCCGACCGAGCGCGGCGAGGTGGCCGAGCCAGAAGTCGCGCTGCTTCTCGCTCGCGCAGACCATGAAGTCGCCGCGCAGGCACTGCTTGTTGGCCTCGGCGACGGCGTTGCCCACCACCAGGCGGCGGGTCTCGGGCGGGTGCTCCTTGGTCTGCTCGAGCTGCTCGAGGTGGAAGGGGTCGTAGAGGTCGACGATGACGACCTTCTCGCTGCGCTGCAGGAATGGGTACTCGTCGAGCACATTGCCCTGGAAGAACAGCACGTCGCACCACGCGTCGAGCTCGCGCGCACCCGCCTCGTCGCTGACCTTGCGGACCTCGAAGTCGGCGCTGGTGATCAGGCACTCCGACGTCGTCACCAGTCGCACGTCGTGGTCGACGGCCAGCGCGGCCGCGATCTCCCAGGCCCGGATCGCCGGACCGGCCATCTGCGGCTTGAGCGTGTCGGCCGTGGCGACGGCGATGCGCGAGCGCACGACCGCGGGGGCGTGCTGCGGGGCCGTGGCGCCGGTGGTCACGTGAGCTCCTGGAGGGGTGGGGAGGCGGACCGGTTCACCCTAGAGCCCGCGTGCGACGGGCCGGGCAGGTGCGGGTGGCAGACTGCCGCCGTGCCGAACCGCCCTGCGCCTGCCCCCGTGCCGACCTCGCTGCCCTCCCGCCTCCGCCGCGTCCTGGGGTCGCAGTTGGACGACCTGGCCGTGCGCCGGCTGCGCACGCTGTCCGAGCGGGAGGCGACCGGCCAGCCGGTGCCGCCCTCGCTCGCGCCCGGCGTCGTCGAGGCGTTCGGCGCGGTCGTGGGCCGCGACGACCAGGCGCTCCCGCCCGGCGCGGAGGCGGCGGTGCTGTCCGCCTTCGAGCGGCTGTGGGACCGCGACTTCGAGGCCGTCCCGCCCTCCCCGGCGGTGCAGGACATGATCGTCAAGCAGTTCCACCGTCTCTACTACCACTCCTACGAGCGCACCTGGAAGGACACCCGCTACCGCGGCGTGACCATCTGGAAGTGCCCGCTGGACCTGTGGCTCTACCAGGAGCTGCTCGACACGCTGCGCCCCAGGCTGATCGTCGAGACCGGCACCGCGTTCGGCGGCAGCGCCTCCTTCCTCGGCGACCTGTGCGACACCCTCGGGCTCGACGCGCAGATCACCACGATCGACATCGAGGCGCAGCCGGGCCGGCCCGTGCACCCGCGGGTCACCTACGTGACCGCCTCCTCGACCGACCCGGGCGTCGTCGCCGACGTCTACGCCTCGGTCCCGGACGGTGCGCCGACGCTGGTCATCCTGGACAGCGACCACAGCCGCGACCACGTGCTGGCCGAGCTGCGCACCTATGCCGACCTGGTGAGCGTCGGCTCGTACGTCGTCGTCGAGGACACCAACGTCAACGGCCACCCCGCCTACCCGGAGTTCGGCCCCGGCCCGATGGAGGCCGTCGACGCCTTCCTCGCCGAGGACAGCCGCTTCGAGGTGGACGCCGGGCTGGAGAAGTTCTTCATGACCTTCAACCCGCGCGGCTACCTCAGGAAGGTCCGCGCCTGAGTTTTCGGCGCAAGGCTGAAGGCTGCGCGAGCGGGCCGCCCGGCCCCGGGGTGGCCGTCATATGAGGATGTGGCGATCTCGCCCGCTCTCCCCCGCCGGCTGATCGCCACATCTGCCGGCCGATCCGGGCGCGGCTCGTCAGCTCTCGAAGCTCCAGCGGCCGTCGATGGCGAAGACGCCCTCGGCCTCGCGCGGCCGGCCCGAGCCGACGTCGAAGCGCAGCGCCTTGGTGCGGTAGTCGAAGGTGTGCAGGTTGCTGTCGTCCACGATCGCGACGGTGACGTCGTACGACCCCTGCACGAGCGGGAGCGCCGCCATCGCGAAGTCGACGTGGCCGGTGCCCTCGATCCGGTCGGGGACGATCGTCTCGCGGCTGTTCACGCCGGTGGCGTGGGTGCCGTCGATGCGGTGGATGCCGAAGCCGAAGACGGGCTTCACGATCGGGCCCTGCGTCTCGTAGTGGAACCGCAGCGTCGCCGGTGCCCCGGCGCGCACCCGCAGGACCGGGTCGCCGTGCTCGTCGAGCAGCTCGACCTTCTCGACCCGGGCCTGGCCGGTGCCCCATCGGGAGCCGCCGCCCTCGGCCGCGACGCGCTCCACGTGGGTGTTCTCGACGTACTTCTCGATGAGCAGGCCAGGGACGCCGATCTCCTTCACGACGCCGTGCTCGAGCCAGGCGGCCTCGTCGCACATGGTGCGGACGGTGGACAGCGAGTGACTGACCACGATGATCGTCTTGCCGGCGTCGCGCAGGTCAGCGAACTTCTCGTCGCACTTGCGCTGGAAGGCCTCGTCGCCGACCGCGAGCACCTCGTCGACGAGCAGCACGTCGGGGTCGACGTTGATCGCGACCGAGAAGCCCAGCCGGACGTACATGCCGGAGGAGTAGTTCTTCACCGGGGTGTCTATGAACTGGTCGAGGCCGGCGAAGTCGACGATCTCGTCGAACTTGCGGTCGATCTCCTTGCGGGAGAGCCCCAGGATCGAGCCGTTGAGGTAGACGTTCTCGCGACCGGACAGCTCCTGGTGGAAGCCGGCGCCGAGCTCGAGCAACGCGCTGATCTTGCCGTTCACGGTGATCCGGCCCTCGTCGGGCGTGAGGATCTTGGCCATGCACTTGAGCAGCGTCGACTTGCCTGACCCGTTCTGGCCGATGAGGCCGAAGACCCCGCCGGTCGGGATCTCGAAGGAGACGTCGCGCAGGGCCCAGAAGTCCTCGTAGGTCGCCCGACCACCGCGCATCATGGCGGCCTTGAGCGTCTGGTTGCGCTCCTGGTAAAGGCGGAAGCGCTTGCTGACGCCCTCCACGCGCACGGCGGCGCCGCGGTCCCTGCCCTTGCTCCTGGCGGTGCTGACGAGCGCCGTCATCTACAGCTCCTCGGCGAAGCGCGGCTCGAGCTTCTTGAAGACGTACAGGCCGAACGCCAGCATCGCGAACGAGCAGAAGGTCGCGTAGAGGAACAGCTCCCAGTCCGGCCACTGCAGGAAGAACAGCATCTGGTGGTACATCTCGACGAAGGCCGTCATGGGGTTCAGCTTGTAGTACGACAGCAGGCTGATGCCGAGGAACTCGCGGTCGGCGATGTTGCCGAGCAGGGTGATCGGGTAGATCACCGGCGTCGCGTAGAACCACAGCTGCAGGCCGATGCCGACGAAGTGCTGGACGTCCCTGAAGTAGACGTTGAGGGCTGACAGCAGCAGCCCGATCCCGGTCACGAAGACCGACTGCAGCGCGACAACGACCAGGATCAGCGGCAGGAACTGCAGCCACACGTTGCCGAACAGCAGCAGCGCGACGCCGAGCACCGACATCTCGATCAGCAGCGACACCAGCAGGGCCAGGGTGTTGGCGCCGAGCAGGATCTCGCGCGGGAAGTAGACCTTCTTGACCAGGTTGCTGTTCGCGACCAGCGCCCCGATGCCGCCGTTGACGCCGTTGGCGAGGAACGCCCACGGCAGCAGCCCGCACAGCAGGAACAGCGGGTAGGCCGTGATGCCCTCGAGCTCGGTGTTGCCGACCGGGGCCAGCCGGGCCTGGAAGACCACGCCGAAGACGAACGTGAACATCACGGCGAGGGCGAGCGGGTTGATCAGCGACCAGGCCCAGCCGAGGGCCGATCGCTTGTACTTGCCCCTCAGCTCGCGCTGCGTCAGGTTGCCGAGCAGCTCGCGCGAGGCGCGGTACTCGGCGAGGGTGGTCATGCGGGCGGGCCCCTTCGTCGGCCCGCCGAGTGTACGGGGGGCGGTCCGACGCGAACGTCGAGCCGCAGTGGGTAGGGGAGTCGGGGAGGTACCACTGACGCCCAGGAGGACCCATGACCACGGACCTGACCGGCAAGACCATCGCCTTCCTCGTCGCGAGCGAGGGTATCGAGCAGGTCGAGCTCACCGAGCCCTGGCGGGCCGTCCAGGAGGCCGGCGGCACGCCGCAGCTGATCAGCCCCGAGGCCGGCCAGGTGCAGGCCCTCAAGCACCTGGACAAGGCCGACACCTTCCCGGTCGACGTGACCGTCGCCGACGCCGACCCCTCGTCGTACGCGGGGCTGGTGCTGCCCGGCGGCGTCGCCAACCCTGACGCGCTGCGCACCGACGCGGGCGCCGTCGCCTTCGTCAAGGCGTTCTTCGACGCGGGCAAGCCGGTCGCGGCGATCTGCCACGCGCCGTGGACGCTGGTCGAGGCCGACGTCGTACGAGGCCGGCGGGTCACGAGCTGGCCGAGCCTGCAGACCGACCTGCGCAACGCCGGCGCCCAGTGGGTCGACGAGCAGGTCGTCGTCGACACGAGCGGCGGCGCGACGCTCATCACCAGCCGCAAGCCCGACGACCTGAAGGCCTTCGGAGAGGCGCTGGTGAAGGCCTTCGCCTCCTGACCGGTGCCTGACCCCGGCCGGGGTGGCAGGCTAATGCGGGTGATGACCACCGACGTCCGCGAGCCGGTCCAGGCGCCGCCGGAGCCGACGCTCGGCCCGGCCGCACCGCCGCGGCGGCTGCGCGGGCTGGATGTCCTGCGCGGGCTGGTCGTCGGTTGGCTGCTCGTCGTCGTCTACACGCCGACATCGGGGCTGCGCGGCCACGCCGCGTGGTTCGGGTGGGGCCACTCCGACGTCTTCTTCCCGATGTTCGTCCTCGTGGCCGGCATGGGGCTGGCCGCGCAGACCCGCCGGGGCGTCCCGTGGGGCCGGCTGCTGCGCCGCTTCGCCACGCTGATCGCGCTAGGCCTGCTCGTCAACGCCTGGCTCGGGGCCGGGCCCGACCTGTCGCAGCTGCGCTACACCGGCGTCCTGCAGCGCATCGCGCTCGCCGGCCTGGCCGGGGCGGTCGTCGTGGTGGCGCTGCGCCGGCGCTGGTGGGCGGTCGGC
>JAJAYV010000210.1 GCA_026786045.1 Frankiaceae bacterium
CCACCTCGAGCAGGCCGGCATCGCCCTCGGCGACGACGTCGAGCTGCGCTGCAGCGGCAAGGCGCTGGTCGTGCCGTTCCTGGAGACCTACGGCCAGGTCGGACGCGGCCGGCTGGTGGTCTGCGAGGACTCCTTCCGCACCGTCACGCTCGCGGTCAACCAGGGCAACGCCGCCCAGCGGCTGCGGGCCGGCCGCGGCGAGCCACTGGTGATCTCGCGGCTGCACGCGCCGCTCGTCCCCGGGCCGCTCGTGCTGCCGCCCGAGCCGAACGTCATTGCCATCGTCCGCAGTCGATCTGACGCTCTGCCAGGTGCTGTCCGGTCCTACGACGAGACGTAGACTCCGCCCGTGCCCCCCCGCGTCGTGCTCGTCACCGGAGTCAGCCGCTACCTGGGCGCCCGGCTGGCCGGGGTGCTGGCCGCCGACCCCTCCATCGAGCGGGTCGTCGGGGTCGACACCGTGCCGCCGCGCCCGGAGCAGAAGCCGCTGCTCGGCCGCACCGAGTTCGTCCGCGCCGACATCCGCAACCCGCTCATCGCCAAGGTCATCGCGCAGGCCGAGGTCGACACCGTCGTCCACATGAACGTCATCGCCACGCCGCTCGGAGCCGGCGGCCGCACGGCGATGAAGGAGATCAACGTCATCGGCACGATGCAGCTGCTGGCGGCCTGCCAGAAGGCTCCGTCGATGCAGAAGCTGGTCGTGAAGTCGACGACCGCCGTCTACGGCTCCTCGCCGCGCGACCCGGCGCTGTTCACCGAGGACGTCGAGCCGCGCTCGCTGCCCAAGAGCGGCTACGCCAAGGACGCCGTCGAGGTCGAGGGCTACGTGCGCGGCTTCGGCCGGCGCCGGCCCGACGTCACGCTGTCTCTGCTGCGCTTCACCAACTTCATCGGGCCCTCGATCGAGACGCCGCTGACCCGCTACTTCGGGCTGCCGGTCGTGCCGACCGTCTTCGGCTTCGACCCGCGCATCCAGCTCTGCCACGAGGACGACGGCATCGAGGCGCTGGCCCGGGCCGTGCGCGAGGAGCACCCCGGCATCTTCAACGTCGGCGGCCGCGGGGTTCTGCTGCTGTCGCAGGCGATCCGCCGGCTGGGCCGGCCGTCGCTGCCGGTCCCGTCGCCGGCCGTCTCGCTGGTCGCCAGGGCGTTCCGCAGCGCCGGGCTCGTCGACTTCTCGCCCGAGCAGATGCGCTACCTCGAGCACGGCCGCGTCGCCGACGTCAGCCGGCTGCAGGCGGAGTTCGGCTGGGGGCCGCGCTCGACCAGCGACGCGTTCGGCGACTTCGTCGCCCAGGTCGCCCGGCGCCGCGTCCTCACACCCGCGCACGCCGCTGCCGCCGAGCAGAAGGTGCTCGACCTGGTCGGCCGCCGCAAGGCGACCGCCGCCACCGGATCGGGAGGCTGACGTGGCCGAGGCGTCGATGGGCAAGGTCATCCCGCTGCGCAGCGAGCCCGACCCGGGACCGTCCGACGAGCCGTCGTACGAAGCGGTCGCTCCGCTGTCGCCGCCGCGCCCGGCGTCGTCGTTCGACCGCAAGCTGGCCGGGGGCCTGGCGTTCCTGCGCCGCCGCCTGACCGGCGACTACCCGGTCGACGACTTCGGCTTCGACCCCGACCTCACCGAGCACGTCCTGCTCCCGCCGCTGCGCCCGCTGTACGACAAGTGGTTCCGCGTGGAGACCCGCGGCCTGGACAACGTCCCGGACATCGGCGGCGCGCTCGTCGTCGCCAACCACAGCGGCGCGATCCCGATGGACGCCGTCATGACGGCGCTGGCGCTGCTGGACCACCACCCCGCTCATCGGCACCTGCGGATGCTCGGCGCCGACCTGGTCTTCAAGCTGCCGGTCGTCGCGCCGCTGGCCCGCAAGGCCGGCAACACGCTGGCGTGCAGCGCCGACGCCGAGCGGCTGCTCGCGGCGGGTGAGCTCGTCGGCGTCTGGCCGGAGGGCTTCAAGGGCATCGGCAAGCCGTTCAGCGAGCGCTACAAGCTGCAGCGCTTCGGTCGCGGCGGCTTCGTCTCGGCCGCGCTGCGCACCGGCGCGCCGATCATCCCGTGCTCGATCGTCGGGGCCGAGGAGACCTACCCGATGATCGGCAACGCCCGCACCCTCGCGCGACTGCTCGGTCTGCCGTACCTGCCGATCACGCCGACCTTCCCGCTGCTCGGCCCTCTCGGCGCGGTCCCGCTGCCGTCCAAGTGGATCATCGAGTTCGGCGAGCCGATCGAGACCAAGGACCTCGGCGGCGCGGCTGCGGCCGACGACCCGATGCTGGTCTTCAACGTCACCGACCAGGTGCGCGAGACGATCCAGTCGACGCTCTACACGCTGCTCATGCAGCGTCGGTCGGTCTTCTTCTAGGACGGCGCGGTCGTCGGGCATCATCGTCCGGTGCCGCTCCGCCCCCTGATCGCCCTGCTGACGCTGGCCGCCACGTGGGGCGGCTCGTACCTGCTCATCGCCATCGCGCTGCGCAGCACGACGCCGGCCACCCTGACCCTGGCCCGCTTCCTGCCGGCGGCCGTGCTGATGCTGCTGCTCGCCGCTGCCCGCGGTCACCTGCGCGGGCTGCGCGGCCGGTGGCGGGCGGTGGCCCTGCTGGCGCTGGCCCAGCAGGCCGGCCCGATGCTGCTCATCGCGATCGGCGAGCAGAGCATCCCGAGCGGGCTGGCCGGGACGCTCGTGGCGGTGACACCGCTGTGGGGCGCGCTGCTGGCGCCGGCGCTCGG
>JAJAYV010000211.1 GCA_026786045.1 Frankiaceae bacterium
ACGCTGTCCTTGCGCTCGGCGTCGCTGCCCGGCCCTGCTCCGGCGGCGAACACCACCGCGTCGGCTCCGCGCAGCGCAGCGGCGACCTCGTCGACCGAGGCCGACTCGAGGTCGACGACCGCCGGCTCGACGCCGGCCTCACGCAGGTCGTCCTGCTGCTCCGGCTTGCGGATCAGACCGACGACGGTGTCACCGCCCTCGCTGAGCCGGCGGCCGAGGGTGAGACCGATCTGACCGTGGGCTCCTGCAATAGCAATGCGCATGCCCGAGCCCCTGCCCCGTCTCGGCCGCGGGACACGTCAGTCGGTCGTCACCGCCCGCGTCAGCACCGGGCGTTCAAGGTCGGCGATGTCTTTCACACGCGCACGAGCCTCAATCGGTGAGCGCCTCTATGACCACCTCGCAGTGGGTGGCGATCTCGTGCCGCAGGTCTACCCGCGCCGGTCGAGCACCACCGCGCCGCGGGCCTTGCTGCCTTCCAGCCGGACGCCGCCCGCAACCGGCTCCGCGCGACCCACGCCCCAGGGCCGAGTCTCCAGGGTTTCCACGGGCGGGCGTCTTCAAGATCGTGCCGGCCACCCGCCAGGTCGCGACAGGGTCCGGCAAGCCGGGCCCTCGCAGACCAACTGTCGACCGGCTCAGCCGTCCGCCCTTGACGCGGTCCCGGCTGCCCGGAGGGTGCAGCGACCACGCTGGCACACTGTGAACGCATGGGCGGGACCGGCCGTTCTCCTCAGGTTTCTCTAGGATCGTCCCGACCCAACTTCCTGTCCCTACGCCGGATTAGCTCAGTGGTAGAGCACCCGCCTTGTAAGCGGAAGGTCGTCGGTTCGACCCCGACATCCGGCTCAGCCGTCAGGCCAGCACGAGCAGCAGGTCGCCGGCCTCAACGGCGGCGCCGCTGTCCACCGCCACCTCCTGGACGGTGCCGGACCGCGGGCTGGTCACCGTCGACTCCATCTTCATCGCCTCGACGACGGCGAGCGGCTGGCCCTTCTCGACCGCGTCGCCGGCAGCGACCTTGAGCATCACGACCCCCGGCAGGCCGGATGCGACGTGGCCCGGGTCGGCCGGGTCGGCCCGGCGGGCGCGGGTGCTGCGCACGTCGACGGACCGGTCGCGCACGCTGATCGGGCGCGGCTGGCCATTGACGCGCAGGTGCAGGGTGCGCATCCCGTCGTCGTCCACCTCGCCGACGGTCTCGAGCTCGACGAGCACGTCGACGCCCGGCTCGAGCTCGACGGTGACGCGGTGCCCGGGCCGCAGGCCGTACCAGAACGCCTCGGTCGGCACGACCGATACGTCGCCCTGCTCCTCGACCGCACGGCAGTACTCCGCGTACGGCTTGGGGAACAGCAGCTCCGACAGCGCACCGCGGCGGTCGTCGCCCGTGAGCGTCTCCCTCTGCGCGTCGGTGAGCGGCACCTCACCGCCGACCGGCGGTCGACCGTCGACGGCGCGGCTGCGGAACGGCTCGGGGAAGCCCGCCGGCGGGGTGCCGAGCTCGCCGCCGAGGTAGCCCAGGACGCTGTCCGGCAGGTCGTACGACGCGGGGTCCTCGCGCAGGGCCTCCGGGTCGACGTCGCTGCCGGCGAGGAACAGCGCGAGATCGCCGACGACCTTGCTCGTCGGCGTCACCTTGATCGGCTTGCCGAGCAGGTCGTTCGCGACGGCGTACAGCTCCTGGACCTGCGGCCAGCGGTCGCCCAGGCCCAGCGCGATCGCCTGCTGGCGCAGATTCGTCAGCTGGCCGCCGGGGATCTCGTGTCGGTAGACCGTGCCGGTCGGCGCGCGCAGGCCCGCCTCGAACGGCGCGTAGAGGTCGCGCACCGCCTCCCAGAACGGCTCCATCGCGGACAGGGCAGGCAGCGAGAGACCGGTCTCGCGCTCGGTGTGGTCGGTCGCGGCGACCAGCGCGCTGAGGTTCGGCTGGCTCGTGCCGCCGGAGAACGGCGCGGCGGCGCAGTCGACCGCGTCGACGCCGGCCGCGACGGCGGCGAGGAGCGTGGCGAGCTGGCCGCCGGTCGTGTCGTGGGTGTGCAGGTGCACGGGGGTGTCGAAGCGCTCGCGCAGCGCGGTCACCAGCCGGGAGGCTGCGGCCGGCCGCAGCAACCCGGCCATGTCCTTGACGGCGAGCACGTGCGCGCCGGCTTGCACGAGACCCTCGGCCAGGCCGAGGTAGTAGTCCAGCGTGTACAGCGTCTCGGCCGGGTCGAGCAGGTCGCCGGTGTAGCAGAGGGTGCCCTCCGCGACCTTCCCGGCGTCCTGCACCGCCTGCAGCGCCGGCCGCATCTGCTCGAGGTCGTTGAGCGCGTCGAAGACGCGGAAGACGTCGACGCCGGTCGCCGCCGCCTCGGCGACGAACGCCTGCACCACCTCGACCGGGTACGGCGTGTAGCCGACCGCGTTGCGCCCGCGCAGCAGCATCTGCAGGCACAGGTGCGGGGCGGCCTCGCGCAGCCGGGCCAGGCGATCCCACGGGTCCTCGTGCAGGAAACGCAGCGCGACGTCGTAGGTCGCGCCGCCCCAGCACTCCAGCGACAGCAGGCCGGGCAGCAGCCGGGCGAGCGCCGGCGCGGCGGCGACGACGTCGAAGGTGCGCAGCCGGGTGGCGAGCAGCGACTGGTGCGCGTCGCGCAGGGTGGTGTCGGTGACGGCGACCTGGGTCTGCGCGCGCAGCGCCGCTGCCCAGCCGGCCGGGCCGAGGGCGTCGAGCCGGTCGCGCGAGCCGGTGGTC
>JAJAYV010000212.1 GCA_026786045.1 Frankiaceae bacterium
CGCGGGCTGGCCGGGCACGCCTACTGGTGGTCGGTCGCGCCGTTCCACGGCGTCGTCTTCGGCGGGATGCTGCAGAACATCGCCGGGGCCGCGCAGCGCGCCTACGCCGAGCGCCGGACGGCCGTCCGCTCCTGAACGCGCCACTACGCTGGTGACCGTGATGAGTCTGTACGACGCGGTGGGCGGCGAGCCCGTCTTCCGCCAGCTGGTGGCCGACTTCTACCGCGGCGTGGGGGGGGGGGGGGGGGGGGGGGGGGGGGGCGGGGGGCGCCCCCCCCCCCCGCCCCCCCCCCCGCTCTACCCGCAAGACCTCGGCCCGGCCGAGGAGCGGCTGCGGATGTTCCTGGTGCAGTACTGGGGCGGGCCCGGCACGTACTCCGAGCAGCGCGGGCACCCCCGGCTGCGGATGCGGCACGTCTCGTGGGAGATCGGCCCGCGCGAGCGGGACGCCTGGCTGCAGCACATGCTCGCGGCCGTCACCCGGATCGACGTCCCGGACGAGGCCCGCGCCGCGATCTGGGACCACCTCGAGCGCGCCGCGTACTCCCTGGAGAACAAACCGCCCGAGGACGACAGCCTGCTGCGCTGACCGCCGATGAGTTCGGGGCCCGGCAGGCGTCAGAGCCGACAGTGGACGGCGTCGCCCCCGACGACCCGACCTGGCAGCTCGACGACACCTCGGCGCCGGGGTGGCCGAGGACGTCAGAGCGAGCCTGGTCGGGCTCGACGGGGTGGTCGGCGTAGCCGGTCCGGGGGCGACACTCCTCGACGACAGCGAAACGGTCTTCAAGCGCTTCCCGCTGGTCATGGCCCTCATCGCGTTGACCACGTTCGTCCTGCTCGTCCGGGCCTTCCGCTCGCTGCTGCTGGCGCTCAAGGCGGTGCTGCTCAACGTGCTGTCGGTGGCCGCAACCTTCGGCTTCGTCGTGCTCTTCTGGCAGTACGGCCTCGGCTCGAAGCTGATCTTCGACACCGCCGAGACCGGCGCGGTGACCTTTTGGTTGCCGGTGTTGATCTTCGCGTTCCTGTTCGGGCTGTCGATGGACTACGAGGTCTTCATCCTGTCCCGTATGCGGGAGGAGTACGACCGGACGGGCTCCACGAAGGTGGCAGTCGTCGAGGGGCTCGGCCGCACCGGTCGGCTCGTGACCTGCGCCGCGCTGAGCCTGTTCCTGGCGTTCATCGCCCTCGCATCGGCGCCCGGCACCGACATCAAGGTGCTCGCGACGGCGCTCGGCGTCGGCATCCTCATCGATGCGACGATCGTGCGGGCGCTGTTCGTGCCGGCGCTGGTCTCACTGCTCGGTGAGTGGAACTGGTGGCTGCCGGCGC
Source organism: Frankiaceae bacterium (assembly GCA_026786045.1). GTDB lineage: Bacteria > Actinomycetota > Actinomycetes > Mycobacteriales > SCTD01 > SCTD01. Next base: position 1,333 of record JAJAYV010000212.1, read on the forward strand.
GGCTGGCCCGTCCGCTGCGGGTGAAGCCGTCGCCGCGCCGGCCGGAGCCGGTCGAGGTGCCGGGCCAGCGCACCGCCGAGCGGCGCCTGCCCGTCGCCTGAGCCGGGGACCGCTCAGCGCCGCGTCGCCCAGCGACCGGCGAGCAGCCAGCCGGCGAGGGCCCCGACGACGTCCGCCACGACGTCGTTCGGGTCGCCGCTGCGCTGGCTGAGCAGCGCGGCCTGCACGACCTCGCTCAGGACGGCGTAACCCACGACGGCGCCGAGCAGGGCGGGGAGTGCGCCGAAGCGCCACCGGGTCGTGCCGGCCAGCGCCGCGAAGATGGCGGCGTGCACGACCTTGTCGAGACCGGGCACGCTCGGCGCTCCGCCGCCCGACGGGGCGAACAGCAGCACGGCGCTGACGACCAGTGCCACGACGAAGGACGGGCCGGCCCAGGGGCTCTCCCCCCGACCGGCCCGCTCGTCGTAAGGCGGGACGCTGTTCAGTCGCGCGTGAGCTTGCGGTAGGTCACGCGGTGCGGGCGCGCGGCGTCGGCGCCGAGGCGCTCGACCTTGTTCTTCTCGTAGGACTCGAAGTTGCCCTCGAACCAGTACCACTTGGCCGAGTCCTGCTCGTTGCCCTCCCACGCCAAGATGTGGGTGGCGACGCGGTCGAGGAACCAGCGGTCGTGGCTGATGACCACGGCGCAGCCGGGGAACTCCAGCAGCGCGTTCTCGAGCGAGCCGAGGGTCTCGGTGTCGAGGTCGTTGGTCGGCTCGTCGAGCAGCAGGACGTTGCCGCCCTCCTTGAGGGTCAGCGCGAGGTTCAGTCGGTTTCGCTCGCCGCCGGAGAGAATGCCGGCCTTCTTCTGCTGGTCCGGGCCCTTGAAGCCGAAGGCGCCGATGTAGGCGCGGCTCGGCATCTCCTGGTTGCCGACCTGGATGTAGTCCAGGCCGTCGGAGACGGTCTCCCAGACGGACCTCTCCGGGTCGAGGTTGGAGCGGTTCTGGTCGACGTAGGAGATCTTCACCGTCTCGCCGACGCGGACCGAGCCGTCGTCAGACTGCTCGAGCCCGACGATCGTCTTGAACAACGTGGTCTTGCCGACGCCGTTCGGGCCGATGATCCCCACGATGCCGCCGCGCGGCATCGTGAAGGACAGGCCGTCGATGAGGACCCGATCGCCGAAGCCCTTCTTGAGGTCGTGGGCCTCGATGACGACCGAGCCCAGCCGCGGGCCCGCTGGGATCTGGATCTCCTCGAAGTCGAGCTTGCGGGTCTTCTCCGCCTCGGTGGCCATCTCCTCGTAGCGGGCCAGTCGGCTCTTGCTCTTGGTCTGCCGGCCCTTGGCGTTGGAGCGGACCCACTCGAGCTCGTCCTTGAGCCGCTTGGAGAGCTTGGCGTCCTTCTTGCCCTGGACCGCGAGGCGCTCCTGCTTCTTCTCCAGGTAGACCGAGTAGTTGCCCTCGTAGGGGTAGGCCCGGCCGCGGTCGAGCTCGAGGATCCACTGCGCGACGTTGTCCAGGAAGTACCGGTCGTGAGTGACGGCCAGCACCGCGCCGGCGTACTGCGCCAGGTGCTTCTCCAGCCACAGCACGCTCTCGGCGTCGAGGTGGTTGGTGGGCTCGTCGAGCAGGAGCAGGTCGGGCGCCTCGAGCAGCAGCTTGCACAGCGCCACGCGGCGACGCTCGCCACCGGACAGCACGCTCACGTCGGCGTCGGGCGGCGGCAGGCGCAGCGCGTCCATGGCCTGCTCGATCTGGCTGTCGAGCTCCCAGGCGTTCCCGGCCTCGATCTGGTCGAGCAGCGGGGCCTGCTCGACCATGATCGCCTCGAAGTCGGCGTCGGGGGCGCCCATCTTCTCGTTGAGCTCCTCGTAGCGCAGAATCACGTCGCGGATGGCCTTGACGCCCTCCTGCACGTTCTCGAGGACGTTCTTGGTCTCGTCGAGCACCGGCTCCTGCATGAGGATGCCGACGCTGTAGCCGGGGCTCAGGCGGGCCTCGCCGTTGGACGGCTGGTCGAGTCCGGCCATCAGCTTCAGCACGGTCGACTTGCCGGCGCCGTTCGGACCGAGCACGCCGATCTTGGCGCCGGGCAGGAACGACAGCGTGACGTCGTCGAGGATGACCTTGTCGCCGACGGCCTTGCGGACCTTCTGCATGGAGTAGATGAACTGAGCCATGGGCTCCAGCCTACGGGCCGGGCGCCCCGGGACCGCGGCCGTCGCCGGCCGCCGCGGCGCTGCGCGGCGGAGC
>JAJAYV010000213.1 GCA_026786045.1 Frankiaceae bacterium
CGGGTCGGCGGGCGCGGCCGGCGGGGACGCCCGACCCTCCCCGCTGCCGGCCCTGCTGCCGCTCCTGCTGCCGGTCCCCCGGCCGCCCCCGCCGCGCCCCCCGGAGGAGGCGCGGGCCGAGGACGGCCGGGAGCCGAATGCCATCGGGGTCGGCCGGGCTAGAGGTCGACCGGAACGGGCTCCAGCACCGGCACCGGCGCGAGCGCTTCGGCGTCCGCGTCCACGACCGCACCCACGCCGAGCTTCTCGAGCAGGCGCTTCTCGATCTCGTTGGCCAGGTCGGGGTTGTCGCGCAGGAAGGCCCGGGCGTTCTCCTTGCCCTGGCCGAGCTGGTCGCCCTCGTAGGTGTACCAAGCGCCGGACTTGCGGACGATGCCGTGCTCGACGCCCATGTCGACCAGCGAGCCCTCGCGACTGATGCCGACGCCGTAGATGATGTCGAACTCGGCCTGCTTGAAGGGCGGGGCGACCTTGTTCTTGACGATCTTGGCGCGGGTGCGGTTGCCGATCGCGTCGGTGCCGTCCTTGAGCGTCTCGATGCGACGGACGTCGATGCGGACCGACGCGTAGAACTTCAAAGCCTTTCCACCAGTGGTCGTTTCTGGTGAACCAAACATTACCCCAATCTTTTCGCGAAGCTGATTGATGAAGATTGCCGTAGTGCCGGTATTAGCCAATGCGCCAGTCATCTTGCGCAACGCCTGACTCATCAAGCGGGCCTGCAGGCCGACGTGGCTGTCACCCATCTCCCCCTCGATCTCGGCACGCGGCACGAGCGCGGCCACAGAGTCGATGACGATGATGTCTAAGGCGCCGGAACGCACCAGCATGTCGGCGATCTCGAGCGCCTGCTCACCGGTGTCGGGCTGCGAGACCAGCAGTGCGTCGGTGTCGACGCCCAGCTTCTTGGCGTACTCCGGGTCGAGGGCATGCTCGGCGTCGATGAAGGCGGCGATGCCGCCGGCCGCCTGGGCGTTCGCCACCGCGTGGAGGGCGACCGTGGTGTTGTGCGACAGGACGCCGTTGGCCAGGAAGCTGTGGGTGCTCGGCAGCATCAGGTCGAACGTCGGCTGAAGACCGCCGTCCTCGACCGCGACCACCTTCTCGTACGTCTGTCGTGCGGCGGCGAGTCCGGCCAGGTGATCGAGCACGGCGCGGCCACCGGAGGACAACCGATCGTGGTGCAGATCAGCCCAGGCCACGATGCGCGCCAGGCGGGCCCGCGAGCAGCTGAGGTCCATGTCGGTGCGGAAGAGGTCTCCGGCGATCCGGTCGAAGTCCCGGTCCCCGCCGATGTCGTCGCGCAGGTCCTTGATCAACCCGGACAGGTGCGGGATGTTCTCGAACTGCGGTTCCCGCGTAGAAGGACGGAAGTTCTGCGCGACCTGCGCGGCGCGGCGGGGCGATCGAAAACCGACCTCGTCGAGGAAGCGGTGCGTCGAGGCCGGATTGACGGTGACGGACCAGTAGTACCGCTCGTCGTCGTCCCGCCACGTCGCCGACACCGTGCTCGGGACGCCAAGGCCGAGCAGCATGAGCTGCACCTCGTGGGCCAGCTGCTCCGATGCCGTACCCAGTCCGACGGTCGAGGAGGGGTTGATCCAGCCGTCGCCCTCGAACAGCGCCGACAGAAAGGCTCGCTGTGCCTTGTGACCGCCCGTGCGGATGACGTGCGGGACGGTCTTGCCGTGTGCGGTGACGAGGTCGAGGCCGTAGTCGCGACGCAGCACGTCGCGCAGAGCGGTCGGCTTGAGGATGTCGTACTCCTGGTCGTTGTAGCAGCGCACCTCCATCCCCGGGAAGTGCTGCTCGACCAGCGTCAGGTACTCGGCCGCGACGTCGGCGTCCTTGTTCGTGAAGCGGATCTTGTTCGGGCTGGTCAGTGTCCCCTCCGCAACGAGGTAGCCCAGCAGCACGGCCAGTCCCTCGCTGATCCCGTCACCTGACGCTGCCTCCACGGCGCCAAACGTCCCGGACACGACGGTGTCCCCCACCGCGATGTCGCCGGCGTTGCGCCAGACGACGAAGCCGCGCTCGCTCACGACCCGGAGCGGGTGGTTGTGAGTGGCCTTGACACCGCGACCGGACGACAGACGGACGTCGAGCACCGGCTTGCGGTTGTTGTGGGTGAGCGCCGCGACGGTCTCGAGCTCACCGCGCTCGTTGACCGCCCGCAGACCCAGCTCGCGCACATCGGTCACCCGCGAGGTGCAGCTCGCCTTCATCCCCGCTCTGAGGAAGAGCTCGCCGACCGTCTCGAGCCCGATGTCGGTCCACACGTAGGTGTCCGCCGTCAGGCACTTCCCGCTGCTCTCAGGTCCGTAGATCTCCACCACCCGGCCGCGCGGCAGCCCGCCGATGCCGAGCGCGACGTCGAGCGCGATGGAGCCGGTCGGGATGATCCCGATCGGGACGCGCACCTCGTCGCCCAGGCGCATGACCGAGCCCTTGCCGAAGCTCTTGTCGATCTGCGCGAGCGCCATCTCGAGGGCCTTCTCGCGGTCCGGTCCTGCCATGTCGTTCTCCTGTGGTCGACGAGCTCGACGCTCGCGCTGCGGTCCGATCGGCGGTGACGCTAGGAGCGGCCTCCGACAGTCTGCGGAGGTGCGGGCCGCTCTGTGGACACCCGGACGGGAAGGACGCTAGCCCGAACACCTGTTCGACGGCCCGCGACACGCCGGACTAGCGCTCCGAGGCCGGCAGCTGCTCGGCGTCGCACACCGCGCGCCAGACGGCCTTGACGTCGTCGCCGTCGGCCAACGCCCGCTCGACCGTCCGGCCACCCAGGGTCGAGAGCACCTGGTCGGCCGCGTAGGACCGGGCGTAGGCCGCGCCGAAGCGCGTCTCCATCCGCCGCCAGAACTCGGTGATGCGCACCGGGACACGATAGGCAGAGACGTGGTGTCGAGATCGTCTAGATCTGCCCCGGTACGGGGCACGGTTTGGTACCCGCGCACCTGCCCCCTACGGTCGAAGCATGGCGACGACCCTTCTGCTGGATGGGCTGACGAAGCGCTTCGGGAGCACCGTGGCGGTCGACGACCTCACCGCCACGGTGCGTCCAGGGCGGGTCACCGGCTTCCTCGGCCCGAACGGCGCGGGCAAGACCACGACCCTGCGGATGCTGCTCGGACTCGTGCGTCCCACGTCCGGCACCGCGACCTTCGACGGACGCGCGTACGAGGACCTCGCGGCGCCGACCCGGGAGGTGGGCACCCTGCTGGAGGCGACCGGCTTCCACCCCGGCCGGCGGGCGCGCGACCACCTGCGCGTGCTGGCCGCGGCCGCCGACCTGCCCCGGCGTCGCGTCGAGGAGGTCTTGGCGCAGGTCGGCCTGGTCGACGCGGCCGACCGCAAGACCGGCGGCTACTCGCTCGGCATGCGGCAGCGGCTGGGGCTGGCCGCCGCGCTGCTCGGCGACCCGCCAGTGCTGGTGCTCGACGAGCCGGCCAACGGACTGGACCCGCAGGGCATCCGCTGGCTGCGCAGCTTCCTGCGCTCGCTCGCCGAGGAGGGCCGCACCGTGCTGGTGTCCAGCCACGTCCTGCCCGAGGTCGAGCAGACCGCCGACGACGTGCTGGTGCTGTCGAAGGGGCGGCTGGTGCGGTCCGGGACGCTGGCCGAGCTGCGCTCCGCCGCGCGCGGCGGCACTGCCGTTCGTACCCCCGACCCGGCGCGGTTGCGGGCGGCGCTGGAGGCCGCCGGCAGCTCGGCCACCGACGCCGGCCCGGACGAGCTGCACGTCCCGCTGGCACCTGAACGGGTCGGCGAGCTGGCCGCCCAGGCCGGGGTCGTCCTGCACCGGCTGGCACCGGCAGCGGGCGGGCTCGAGCAGGTCTTCCTCGACCTGACCGCCGATGCCGCCCCGAGCGACGGAGCGGCCGCATGAGGGCGCTGGTCCGGGCCGAGGTGCTGAAGCTGCGCACCGTCGCCCTGCCGCTCTGGCTGCTCCTGACGACCCTCGCGCTGGTCCTGCTCGGTGTGCTGGCCACCATCCTCACCGCCGGGCTCGAGGGCGCACCCCTGCAGCGCGACGACCCGCAGCTGCTCGCCCGCGCCGTCGCCAGCGCGAGCGGCGGCAACGTCGTCGTGCTGGTGCTCGGGATCCTCGCCCTCACCCAGGAGTTCCGCTTCGGCACGGCGACCCCGTCCTTCCTTGTCACCCCCCGGCGGGGCAGGGTGCTCGGAGCCAAGCTGATCGCCGTCTCCGGGCTGGGCCTGGTCTTCGCCGTCGCGTCGGTGGTCGTCGCGCTGGTGGCGAGCCTGGCCCTGCTGACCGCCCGCGGTGACAGCACGAGCTGGGACAGCGTCGGCGAGGTGCTGCTGGGCGTCGTGCTCGTGATGGTGCTCTACGGACCGATCGGGGTCGCGGTGGGCGCGCTCGTGCGCAACCAGATCGCTGCCGTGGTCGGCGCCCTGGCCTGGACCTTCATCGTCGAGCAGCTGCTCGTGGCCCTGCTCCCGTCGGTGGGGCAGTGGACGCCCGGCGGCGCCACGGCGGCCGTCCTGCAGCTCGGCGACCTCGCGACGGCCGGTGGGGAGGACCTGCTGCCGGTGTGGGCCGGCGCGCTGCTGCTCGTGGCGTACGCCGTCGTGCTGTCGGTGCTGGCCGCCCGGCTGACGCTGCGTCGCGACCTCACCTGAGTGGCCGACCGGCCGGGGGGCAAGGAGCTCATCATGAGCGTCGACGTGGTGCACCGCCCCGAGCAGTCCCGCTTAGAGGCGCAGGTCGAGGGCGAGACGGCCTTCCTGTCCTACGAGCGCGAGGGCGACGCCGTCGTCATGACCCACACCGTCGTCCCGCCGGAGATCGGCGGGCGTGGCGTCGCCGGCGCGCTGGCGGGCGCGGCCGTCGGCTGGGCGCGCGAGCAGGGCCTGGAGGTGGACCCCCAGTGCTCCTACGTCCGCTCCTGGCTGAGCAAGCAGGGGTGAGCGGGCGCAGGATGGACCGGTGACCGCGCTCGACCGCTTCTCCCCCGCGACCCGGGCCTGGTTCACCGGCGCGTTCGAGGCGCCCACCCCGGCCCAGGAGGGCGCGTGGGACGCCATCTCCAGCGGCCGCGACACCCTGGTCGTCGCCCCGACCGGCAGCGGCAAGACCCTGTCGGCCTTCCTCTGGTCGCTCGACCGGCTGGCGTCCACACCGATTCCCGAGGAGCCTCGGCACCGCTGCCGGGTGCTCTACGTCAGCCCGCTCAAGGCGTTGGCCGTCGACGTGGAGCGCAACCTGCGAGCGCCCCTGACCGGCATCCGGCAGGCCGCGCAGCGGCTCGACCTCCCGGTCCCGGACATCGCCGTCGGCATCCGCTCCGGCGACACCCCCGCCGACGAGCGGCGCCGCTTCAACAAGGTCCCGCCGGACGTCTTCATCACCACGCCGGAGTCGTTGTTCCTCGTGCTGACCTCCGCTGCGCGCGACTCGCTGCGCGGTGTCGAGACGGTCATCGTGGACGAGGTCCACGCGGTGTCCGGCAGCAAGCGCGGCGCCCACCTCGCGCTGTCCCTGGAGCGCCTCGACGAGCTGCTCGACAAGCCTGCGCAGCGGATCGGACTGTCGGCCACGGTGCGCCCGGTCGACGAGGTGGCGCGCTTCCTCGGCGGCACCCGCGAGGTCGTCGTCGTGCAACCGCCGAGCACCAAGACCATCGAGGTGCAGGTCGTCGTGCCCGTCGAGGACATGTCCGCGCTGGGCGAGCAGACCGGACCGGTCCGCGGCGGCTCGGCCGCCGGAGCCGCTCCTGCCGCGTCGATCTGGCCGGCCATCGAGGAGCGCATCGTCGACCTCGTCGCGTCGCACCGGGCCACCATCGTCTTCAGCAACAGCCGCCGACAGGCCGAGCGGCTCACCAGCCGGCTCAACGAGATCGCCACCGAGCGGTCGTACGGCACACCCGACGCCCTCGTGCCGGAGGCACGCCTCGAGGGACAGCCCGAGCCGCTCGACGCCGACCGTCCGGACGGGGGGGGGGGGGGGGGGGCGGGGGGGGGGGGGGGGGGGCCGGGCCCCGCCCCCCCGCCGCGGGGCGGGGCGGCGGCTGTTGCTGCAGACGATGGGGGCCGGGTGCGACGCGCCGAGGTCGACGATGCGCTCCTCGATGGCCGGCCAGATCGACGCGGCAGGAGCGGCTCCGGCGGCCGACCCGCCGCGGACCGGTCCGGTCTGCTCGCCCAGCGCGGACATGTCCTCGACGGGCACGACGACCTGCACCTCGATGGTCTTGGTGCTCCGCGGTTGCACGACGACGACCTCGCGGGTGCCACCGAGGAAGCGCGCCACCTCGTCGACCGGGCGCACCGTGGCCGACAGTCCGATCCGCTGCGCGGGCTTGTCGAGCAGCTCGTCGAGGCGCTCCAGGGA
>JAJAYV010000214.1 GCA_026786045.1 Frankiaceae bacterium
CCCACCTCATGGACGCCACCCCGGTCACGCTCGGGCAGGAGTTCGGCGGCTACGCCGCCCAGGTGCGGTACGGCGTCGAGCGGCTGCAGGCCTCCCTCCCCCGCCTGGCCGAGCTGCCGCTGGGCGGCACGGCGGTCGGCACCGGCATCAACACCCCGCCCGGCTTCAGCGCCGCGGTGATCGCCGAGGTCGCCGCCGCCACCGGCCTGCCGCTGACCGAGGCGCGCGACCACTTCGAGGCGCAGGGCGCGCGCGACGGGCTCGTCGAGACCTCCGGCCAGCTGCGCACGATCGCCGTCGGCCTGCACAAGATCTGTAACGACATCCGCTGGATGGGCTCGGGGCCGCGCGCCGGGCTGGGCGAGATCTCGCTGCCCGACCTGCAGCCCGGCTCCTCGATCATGCCCGGCAAGGTGAACCCGGTGATCCCCGAAGCCACCCACATGGTCTGCGCGCAGGTGATCGGCAACGACGCCGCGATCGCCTTCGCCGGCGCCGCCGGCAACTTCGAGCTCAACGTCATGCTGCCGGTGATGGCCCGCAACCTGCTGGAGTCCATTCGCCTGCTGGCCAACATCTCCCGCCTGCTGGCCGACCGCACCGTCGACGGGATCGTGGCCGACGAGGAGCGCTGCCGCGAGCTCGCCGAGTCCTCCCCGTCGATCGTCACGCCGCTCAACAAGTACATCGGCTACGAGAGCGCCGCGAAGGTCGCCAAGCAGGCGCTGAAGGAGAAGAAGACGATCCGCCAGGTCGTCGTCGAGGGCGGCTACGTCGAGAAGGGCGACCTCACCGAGGCCCAGCTCGACGAGGCGCTCGACGTGCTGTCCATGACCCGCCCCGGTCTCTAGCGGCGTCCGTCCGCTGCGACGATCTTCGCCTCGCGCCGGGCGACACGCCGGTACGAGGGCGCACAAGGCAAAGATCGCGCGAGCAGGGGGGCACCCACGGGCCTACAGGGGCAGGTCCTCGAGCATCTCGGTGACGAGCGCAGCGATCGGGGAGCGCTCGGAGCGGGTCAGGGTGATGTGGGCGAACAGCGGGTGGCCCTTGAGCGCCTCGATGACGGCGGCGACGCCGTCGTGCCGACCGACGCGCAGGTTGTCGCGCTGGGCGACGTCGTGGGTGAGAACGACCCGCGAGCCCTGGCCGAGGCGGGACAGCACGGTGAGCAGCACGCCCCGCTCGAGCGACTGCGCCTCGTCGACGATGACGAACGAGTCGTGCAGCGAGCGGCCGCGGATGTGGGTCAGCGGCAGCACCTCGAGCATGCCGCGGGCCATGACCTCCTCGACCACGGTCGGCTCGACCAGCGCGCCGAGGGTGTCGAAGACGGCCTGCGCCCAGGGGCCCATCTTCTCCGCGCTGTCGCCGGGCAGGTAGCCGAGGTCCTGGCCGCCCACGGCGTACAGCGGGCGGAAGACGACGATCTTCTTGTGGGCCCGCCGCTCGAGCACCGACTCGAGCCCTGCGCACAGCGCGAGGGCCGACTTGCCGGTGCCCGCCCGCCCGCCGAGCGAGATGATCCCGACCTCGGGGTCGAGCAGCAGGTCGATCGCCACGCGCTGCTCGGCCGAGCGGCCGTGCACGCCGAAGGCGTCGCGGTCGCCGCGGACCAGCCGCACGCTCTTGTCGGGCGCGACGCGCCCCAGCCCGCTGCCCCGCTCGGACAGCAGCACCAGCCCGGTGTGGGTGGGCAGCTCGCGCGCCTCGTCGAGCTCGAGCCGCCCGTCGGCGTAGAGCAGGTCGAGCTCGCTGCCGGCGATCTCGAGCTCGGCCATGCCGGTCCAGCCGCTCGAGACGGCGAGCTCGGCGCGGTACTCCTGGGCGGTGAGCCCGATCGAGGCGGCCTTGACGCGCAGCGGCAGGTCCTTGGACACGAGCACGACGTCGGCGCCCTCGGCGGCCAGGTTGACGGCCACCGCGAGGATCCGGCTGTCGCCGTCCTCCCCGCGGATGCCGGCCGGCAGGGTCGAGGTGTCGACGTGGTTGAGCTCGACCCGCAGCGTGCCACCGCCCATCGGCAGCGGCCGGTCCAGGCGCCCGTGAGCGATGCGCAGGTCGTCCAGCAGCCGCAGCGCCTGGCGGGCGAACCAACCCAGCTCCGGGTGGTCACGCTTGCCCTCCAGCTCGCTGACGACGACGAGCGGCAGGACCACCTCGTGCTCGGCGAAGCGGGCCATGGCACCCGGGTCGGAGAGCAGGACGGAGGTGTCGAGGACGAAGGTCTTCACGAAGAGCTCCCGGCGCGCCTGCCTGCTGGGTCCGGGACCGGGCCGCGGGGCCGGGCGCCGGCCCCTTCCCACGCAGGTGCGCGCATCGGGCCTCCCGAGCGGCTGACGGTCTGCCTGCCGCTGCGCAGGAAGGTAGGACGCGCCCGACCCCGTGGGCCCGCGACACGCGGTGCCGCCAGGTGAACTCCGGACGACCCTCAGGCGGCGGGCAGCGAGGCGCGCAGGCCGGCCGGGGTGAGCTGCTCGTCGAGCAGCCGGCCGAAGCGCGGCCCCGCCTCGCCGGCGGCGAGCCACGCCCGCAGCAGCCGCTCGCCCTCGACGTAGGTGGTGATGTACGCCCGCCACAGCGGGTCGGTGAGGAAGGCGAGCGTCTTGCGCGCCCGCTCCGGCGAGAGCAGCGCCCACCGCGACAGGTACGCCGCAACCTCCTCGTGCGACCGGTTGCGGTCGTGCAGCAGCAGGGCGGCGTCCTGCCGGACCGCACCCAGAGCCGCTGCGGCGCCGATGATCTGCTGCCCGCGCTCGCCGTCGTAGGCGATGCCGAGGTCGGCGTAGAGCTCGGTCGCGACCGGACCCCATTCGTCCAGGCCGAGGCCGGTCAGCCCGAGGTCGGCCAGCCCCTCGGCGAGGACGTTCTCCGGGGTGTTCACCAGCCACAGGTCCAGCTCGGGCAGCGCCGTCAGGCGGGCCTGCTTGCGGCAGCGCTCGGTGTGGTGGCCCGGGTAGCTCTCGTGCGACACCAGCGCGGGCAGCGCGCCGAGCCCGACCGGCAGGTCGGCGTTGATGGCGACGGTGCTGCGGAAGCGACCCTCGTAGTAGTTGAAGCCGGCCCACGGCCGGTCGGTGACGACCTCGTACGCCACCTCCTCCTCGTCGGGCAGCGGGAAGACGGCCCGGGTCCGCTCGCGCAGCAGCGAGGACCAGGCCCGCACCGCCTCGGGCAGCCGCTCGGGCGGGACGCACGCCCGGTCGCGGTAGGCGGTGTACCGCTCGAGCAGCGGGCCGTCGCCGGGCAGCAGGTCGTCCAGCACGCGGTGCGCCGCGTCGTACGTCGAGGGGTCGCCCATGACCGGCTCCATCTGGAACCACGCGCGCACCGACACGAGGTAGGGCACCGGCTCGCCGGCCAGCACCCGCCCGCTCATCTCCAGCCCGGTGAGCTGGCCGGCCAGGAACGCCGCACGCTCCGGTGCCAGCCCGGCGGACGGCAGCTCGGCCAGCAGCTCACGGGCCCGGGCGGCCAGCGCGGACGGGGACGGCGCCGGCCCGCTCTCCACCTGCGCGCGCACCGCGGCCGGCCCGGTCCACGCGTCGACGAAGCCGCGGGCCAGCCGGTCGAACGCCAGGCCGAGCCGGACGTAGGACCCCGGGAGGTCCGCCGTCACGTGCCGAAGCGGCGCTGCCGGGCGGCGTACGCGCGCAGGGCGCGCAGGAAGTCCACCCGGCGGAAGTCGGGCCAGTAGGCCTCGCAGAACCAGAACTCGCTGTGCGCGCTCTGCCAGAGCAGGAAGCCCGACAGCCGCTGCTCGCCGCTGGTCCGGATGACGAGGTCCGGGTCGGGCTGCCCGCGCGTGTACATGTGCTCGGAGATGTGCTCGACGTCGAGCAGGTCGGCCACCTCCTCGAGCGACCGGCCGGCGGCGGCGTGGGCGTGCAGCAGCGAGCGGACGGCGTCGGCGATCTCGCGCCGGCCGCCGTAGCCGACGGCGATGTTCACCTCGGCGCCCGGGCGGCCCTCGGTGCCGGCCGCGGCCTCCTTCAGCACCCGCGCGGTCTCGGCCGGCAGCAGGTCGAGCGCCCCGACGATGCGCAGCGTCCAGTTGCGGCCGGGGGCGGCCAGGTCGGTGACGACGCCCTCGATGATGCGCAGCAGCGGCGCGAGCTCGGCCTCCGGCCGGCTGAGGTTGTCGGTCGACAGCAGCCACAGCGTGACGACCTCGACGCCGGCCTGGTCGCACCAGCCGAGCAGGTCGACGATCTTGCGGGCGCCGGCGCGGTGGCCCTGGTTGGGGTCGGTGATGCCGAGCTCCTTGGCCCAGCGCCGGTTGCCGTCGACGATGACGCCGACGTGCCGCGGCACGGCTGCTCCGCTGCGCGCCAGCGAGCGCGCGAGCCGTCGCTCGTACGCGCCGTAGGCGAGATCCCGCAGGCCCAACGCCGACTCCGTCCCCGTGCTCCGACCCCGGGCGAACAGTATCCGCCCGCGGGCGGATCACACCGGGACGTCAGCCGACCGGGCGGCGCAGCCCCTCGGCGACGTCGGCGGGCGGGTAGACCGCTGCGCCGCTGCCCAGGTACGGAGGTGGGGCTAGGCCGGGGCTAGGCCTTCTCGAGCCGCTCGACCAGGGCGGAGTGCTCGTCCTTGATCGCCTGCGGCAGGTGGTCGCCGAACTGGCCGAAGTAGTCCGGCATGAGCGCGGCCTCCTTCTTCCAGACCTCGGTGTCGACCGAGAGCAGCAGGTCGAGGTCCTGCCCTGGCACGTCGAGGCCGTCGAGGTCGAGGGCGTCGCGGGTCGGCAGCACGCCGATCGGCGTCTCGCGGCCCTCGGCCTTGCCGTCGATGCGCTCGACGATCCACTTCAGGACGCGGCTGTTCTCACCGAACCCGGGCCACAGCCACTTGCCGTCCTCGTCCTTGCGGAACCAGTTGACGTAGTAGATCTTCGGCAGCTTGTCGGCGGTGGTGGCCTGGCCGACCTCGAGCCAGTGGCCGATGTAGTCGCCCATGTTGTAGCCGCAGAACGGCAGCATGGCGAAGGGGTCGCGGCGCAGCTGGCCGACGGCGCCGGCCGCCGCGGCGGTCGTCTCGGAGGAGACCGACGCGCCGAGGAAGGTCCCGTGCTGCCAGTCGAAGGCCTCGGTCACCAGCGGCACCGCGGTGGCGCGGCGGCCGCCGAACAGGATCGCGCTGATCGGGACGCCCTTGGGGTCCTCCCACTCCGGCGCGATGGTCGGGCACTGGCCGGCAGGGGTGGTGAAGCGGCTGTTCGGGTGGGCGGCCGGGGTGCCGGACTCGGGCGTCCAGGCCTTGCCCTTCCAGTCGGTCAGGCCGGCCGGCGGCTGCTCGGTCAGGCCCTCCCACCACACGTCGCCGTCGTCGGTCAGGGCGACGTTGGTGAAGATGCTGTTGCCGGTGAAGGTCTGCACGGCGTTGGCGTTGGTGTCCTCGCCGGTGCCGGGCGCGACGCCGAAGAAGCCGGCCTCGGGGTTGATCGCGTAGAGCCGGCCGTCGTCGCCGAAGCGCATCCAGGCGATGTCGTCGCCAACGGTCTCGACCTTCCAGCCCGGGATCGACGGGGTGAGCATCGCGAGGTTGGTCTTGCCGCAGGCGCTCGGGAAGGCCGCGGTGACGTAGCGGGGCTCGCCGGCCGGCGGGGTGAGCTTGAGGATGAGCATGTGCTCGGCCATCCAGCCCTCGTCGCGGGCCATGACCGACGCTATGCGCAGCGCGAAGCACTTCTTGCCGAGCAGCGCGTTGCCGCCGTAGCCCGAGCCGTACGACCAGATCTCGCGGGTCTCGGGGTAGTGGACGATGTACTTGGTGTCGTTGCAGGGCCACGGCACGTCGGCCTGGCCGGCCTCGAGCGGCGCGCCGACGGTGTGCACGGCCGGGACGAAGAAGCCGTCCTCGCCGATCTCGTCGAGGGCGGCCTGCCCCATGCGGGTCATGATCTTCATCGACGCGACGACGTACGGGCTGTCGGTGATCTCGACGCCGAGCTGGCTGATCCGGCTGCCGAGCGGGCCCATGCAGAACGGGACGACGTACATCGTCCGACCCTTCATGCAGCCGTCGAACAGCGGCTCCAGGGTGGCGCGCATCTCGTCCGGCGCCATCCAGTTGTTGGTCGGGCCGGCGTCCGCCTCGTCCTGGCTGCAGATGAAGGTGCAGTCCTCGACGCGGGCGACGTCGCTCGGGTCGGAGGTGGCGTAGAAGCTGTTCGGGCGCTTGGCCTCGTCGAGCTTGGTGAAGGTGCCACTCGCGACCAGCTCGCCGGTGAGGCGCTGCCACTCCTGCTCGGAGCCGTCGCACCACACCACCTGGTCGGGCTTCGTGAGCTGGGCGATCTCCTGCACCCACTCGACGAGCTTGTTGTTCTTGGTGGGGGCTGCGTCGATCCCGGGGATCGTGGACGCCGTCGTCATGTCTGCCTCTCCGTCGAGGTGCTCCGCGACAGGATGCCTGAAGGCACGAGTTTCCTGACCGGACGAGTAGGGGGATGCTACCCGGGGGCCCCCGACCGGACCCTGTGAGATCCCGCACCCGGGCGACACGCAGGAGACACGTGCAGGACACCGTAGGAAGCGCCGTGGAGCACCGCGCTCACGAGCTCGCCGAGGCGATCAAGCCCCGGCTGCGGGGGGTCCTGCACGAAGCGGCGTTCGCCGTCTCGCTGGTCACCGGCACCGCCCTGGTCTGCCTGGCCGAGGGGGGCCGGGCGCGCGTCGCCGCCCTCGTCTACGCGCTCAGCGTCGCTCTGCTGTTCGGCACGTCCGCGGCCTACCACCGCGGCCCGTGGGCCGGGCGCTCCCGCGAGGTCATGATGCGGCTCGACCACTCGATGATCTTCGTGCTGATCGCCGGCACCTACACGCCGTTCGCCCTGCTGCTGCTGGACGGGACGGTCCGCTGGGTCGTCTTCGGCGTGGTGTGGGGCGGGGCCCTGCTCGGGGTGGTGCTGCGCAACGCGGTCCGCCGCCCGGCCCGCTGGATGTTCGTCGGGCTCTACCTCGCGCTCGGCTGGGTCGCGCTCGGCGTGCTCCCCCAGCTGCACGACGCCGGCGGCTGGCGGGTGGTCGTGCTGCTGCTGGTCGGTGGCCTGTTCTACAGCCTCGGCGCGGTCGTCTACGCGCTGCGCCGGCCGGACCCCTCGCCACGCTGGTTCGGCTTCCACGAGGTCTTCCACGCCTTCACGCTGCTGGCCTTCGTCACGCACTACATCGCGGTGTCCTTCGCGACGTACGGCGCGACCGCCTGAGCCGCGCGACGCTCCCGCCGCGCCTCAGCCGGACTGCTGGGAGGGCCTACTGCGGGCCTGCGTCGCGCACCCGCTGAACCGCCTCCATGGCCTCGCGCAGCTCGCCGAGCCACTGCTCGGCGTTGCTGCCGACAAGCTTGACGCACCACGCCAGGGCCTCCGAGCGGCTGCGGGCGACCCCGCTGTCCACGAGCGTGTCGAGCACCTGCCGCTCGGGCTGGCGCAGCCGCGTCATCACCGGGACCGACAGCGTCGCGAAGACCTGCCGGGTCCCGCCGGCCCGCGCACCCCAGGCGACCTTGCGGCCGTAGCGGTGCTCGGCCTCCCGGGCGATCCGGATCCGCTCCTGGCGGGTGTCCTCTCGGAAGCGCGTGATGCGCCCCGCCTCAGCCTCGGCCGTGGCGACGGCGTCCCCATCGGCCTCCGGCGGGGTCAGGGTGCCGACGACGAGCACCTCGTCGCGGTCGACCTCGACCTGCGGCGGCCCCTCGAACCAGCCGTCGGGCAGCCGCCCGGCGAACCAGCCCGTGATGCCCTCGGCCACCGGGACCTCGCCCTCCTGCGGCGACCTGCCCCGCGGCGCTCCGCCGCGCGGTCCTGCGCCGCGGTGCTGCCCGCGGCCCTCTCCTGCTGTTGTCGGGCTCATGCCACACCGTCCTCTCTACGTTAGTTACATACTTACACCGATGCACAAGCATGTCGAGAGCGGACGTGTTCCCTGTCGTGACTCAGACCGGAGTGCGGCTCCCCAGCTGCTCGGCCAGGCGCCCCGGTTCCGTCGTCGGCGCCTCGCAGACGAACTGGCGGCAGACGTACGCCGCGCCCGCCGGCCGTCCCTCGGCAAGCGGTCCGCCGGTCACGACGACGGCCCCGGGCGACGTGCCGAGTCGCGCGACGCGCAGCAGGTCCGGGCGGTCGAGGACGACGACCTCAGCCGGTCCGGCGAGCAGCGCCTCCCCCACCGCCGCCGCCCAGCCGGCGAAGCGGGCGTGCCGCCCCATCAGGGGGGCGACCGTGGTCAGTGCGGTCTCGGCCGCAGTGCGGTAGCGGTCCTCTCCGGTCATCCCCGCGCAGGTGAGCAGCGCACCCGCCGCGGCGGCCAGCCCGCTCGGCGTCGCGTTGTCCGTCGGGTCCTGCGGCCGGC
>JAJAYV010000215.1 GCA_026786045.1 Frankiaceae bacterium
CCCCGGAGCCCCCCGTGCCTGCGGCCCGCCCCCCGCTGGCCCGCCGGGGCTGCCGGGGCCGCGGCGCGGGCGGCGGCGCCGCGCTGCTGCGGGGCGGCTGCGGTGGCGACGAGACCGCCGTCGCCCCGCGCGGGGCGACCGCGTCGTCCAGCGCGCAGGCGCTCGAGCCGTACACGGTCCGGACCTGCGTCTACTCCAAGAACCACGCGTCGTCCGCGCTCTACTGGTCGCGCTTCGCCCCGGAGGGCATCACCGTCGAGGTGACGCCGGTGGCCAGCGCGACCGAGATCCAGAACGCTCTGGAGGCCGGTCAGCTCGACTTCGGCCTGCTTGCGCCGTACACCCCGATCCTGTCCCTGCAGCCGGGCCAGACGCCGATCACGTCGAAGATCATCGGCATGATCTCGCGCGGGGGGCTCGGCCTGTGCGGCAAGAAGGGCGTCGTGGAGAAGGTGGAGGACCTGCGCGGCAAACGGATCGCCGTGCCGCCGCCCACCCTGCAGGTGCTCATCCTGAACGACATCCTGCGCGCGGCCGGCCTGGAGCTCGGCAAGGACGTCGAGGCCGTCCCGCTCGGCTTCGCCGACCACGTCACCGCCTTCGCGCGCGGCGACGTCGACGCCTTCATGGGCTCCGAGCCGCCGGTCACCCAGGCCATCGTGGAGGCGGACGGGATCCGGCTGCCCGAGGCGGCCCGGACGCCGGTGGGCGACTTCAACACCGCCAACTGGGCCTCGGCCAAGGTGCTTGAGGAGCGGCCCGACGTCGTGCGGGCGGTGGTGCAGATGCAGAAGGACGCAGCCGAGTACCTGAGCCCGGGCGGCACCAACGACGAGGAGGTCTGGCAGGACTTGCTCGTCACGCAGTTCGGCTTCTCGCAGGAGACCTACGAGACGGTGCTCGACAACGTCGGCGCGCGCTGGGAGTTCGACGACGACCGGGTCGCGCAGATCGAGGGTGCCGCGCGGATGCTCCTCGACCAGGGCGCCATCGCCGAGAAGCCCGACGTCGAGGTGCTGTTCGCCCGCGAGTACTGGACGGTCTAGCGCCCGTGTCCGCTGCCCTGCTCGAGGACGCGGTCGTCGCCGCGCAGGGTGACGGCCGTCCCTCGCGGCGCGGCACCCGGTGGCGCCGGCTGCTCGGCTTCGTCGTCCCGCTCGTGCTGCTCGGGCTGTGGCAGGTGGTCGCCGAGGTGGAGCTGCTGTCGCCGCGGCTGCTGCCGCCGCCCAGCGTCGTCGCGGAGCAGTTCTGGGTGTTCTTCTTCGGCGAGACAGGCACTCTCACTCTCGCGGGGGTGGTGCCCTTCACCGGCGCCGGCGGGGACCACCTGCTGTCCAGCCTGCGTCGGGCCGGGATCGGTTGGCTGCTCGCGGTCGGCGTGGGCACCCTGGTCGGCCTGATGCTCGGGCTGTCGGCGCTGGCCCGTGACCTGCTCGACCCGGTGCTGAACGCCCTGCGTGCCGTCCCGATCTTCGCGTGGCTACCGCTCGCGCTGGTCTGGTTCGGCATCGGGGAGGGAGCGGCGCGCGCGCTCATCTTCATCGGCGCGCTGTGGCCGGTGCTCGTCGCGGTGGGCGACGCGACGTCCCGGGTGCCGCGCTCGTACGTCGAGACGGCGCAGATGCTCGGCACCCCCCGGAGGTGGCTGTGGCGCAAGGTCTACCTGCCGAGCGCCCTGCCCGAGGTCGTCACCGGCCTGCGCCTGTCGCTGACGCTGGCCTGGACGGTCGTCATCGTCGGTGAGCTGTCCGGCACGACCTCCGGCGTCGGCGCGATGATGAACGCCGCCCGCGAGAGCGGCCGCACCGACCAGGTCGTCGTCGGCATCCTGGTCTTCGCCGCGGTCGGCCTGGTCGCCGACGTGTTGCTGCGGCTGGCCACCCGCCGTTGGGTCCGTTGGGCCGACGCGTGAGCGGCACCCTGGTCGCCCGGGGGCTGGGGAAGGCCTTCGGCGACCTCGTGGTCCTCGACGGGATCGACCTGGAGGCGCAAGCGGGGCAGGTGCTCGCGGTGCTCGGGCCGAGCGGCTGCGGCAAGTCGACGCTCCTGCGCGTGCTCGCCGGCTTCGAGCCGCCGACCTCCGGCGAGGTGCTGCTCGACGGCCGGCCCGTCAGCGGCCCGTCGCCGCAGCGGGGGATGGTCGCGCAGGCGGGCGGGCTGTTCCCGTGGCTGCCGCTGCGCGAGAACCTGTCCTTCGGGCCGGCGGCGTCGGGGCGTCCGGCCGCCGAGGTGCGCGAGGTCGTCGACGAGCTGCTGTCGGCCACCGGTCTGGACGGCTTCGCCGACGCGCTCCCCAAGCAGCTGTCCGGCGGGATGCGCCAGCGCGCGTCGATCGCACAGGTGCTGGCCAACCGCCCGCCGGTGCTGCTGCTCGACGAGCCGTTCGGTGCCCTGGACGCGCAGACCCGGCTGCGCATGCACGAGTGGCTGCTCGAGCTGCTCGCCGAGCGGCCGACGACCACGCTGCTGGTGACGCACGACGTGGAGGAGGCGCTGCTGCTGGGGGACCGGTTGTGCCTGCTGTCCAACCGGCCCGCGACCGTCGTCGACACCCAGCCGGTGCCGTTCGGGACCGGCCGGGGCCGTGCCGTCCTCGCCGACCCGGCGTTTGTCCAGATGAAGGCCGCGGTGCTCGAGCGGGTGCTGGCCGCCTAGCTGCGGGTGAGCAGCGCCAGCGCCTGCGCCCGGTCGACCTTGCCGTTGCGGTTGCGGGGCAGTGCGTCCACGACGCGCAACGGGCGCGGGACGGCGTGCGCGCCGAGCGTGTCGCGCACGGCGACCTGCAGCCGGGCCGGTTCGAGGGCCACTCCCGGCCGGGCGACCACGACGGCGCCGACGTTGTGCCCGGTGACCGGCGAGGGCACCCCGACCGCCACGGCGTCGGCGAGCAGGCCCGTAGCCAGCAGGGCGCGCTCCACCTCGGCCGGGTAGATGTTGACACCGCCCCGGATGATCAGGTCGACGGCCCGGCCGCCCACGAACAGGTAGCCCTCGTCGTCCATCCGCCCCAGGTCGCCGGTGCGGAACCACCCGTCGCTCACTGCCAGTGCCACCGCGTCGCCCCAGTAGCCGGGGGTCACGGCGGGCGAGCGAACCCACACCTCACCCGGCTCGCCGCGCGCGACATCGGTCCCGTCCGGGGCCACCACACGCAGGTCGACGTACGGCGCCGGGCGCCCGACGCTGCCGGGCCGGCGGCCGGCTTCGGCGTCGGCCAGGACGGTCACCGGCGCACAGGTCTCGGACAGGGCGTAGACGTCGAACAGCCGCAGCTGAGGCATTCGCTCGCGGACCCGGTCGAGCGTCCCGGGCGGCGCGGGTGCGCCGCCGAAGACCGCCAGCCGAACCTGAGGCAGCCGCTCGGCCGAGAAGCCCTGGGTGCGCAGCAGCATCTCCCAGATGCTCGGCACCACGTCGAGCCAGGTGGCGGCGTGCTCGCGGGCGACCTGCACGAGCTGCGGGGCGCTGAAGGTCGCCATCGTCACGGCCGAGCCGCCCGACAGCATCGCCGGCGTCAGCTGGGTGACGTGGCCGGACACCCAGGCGAAGGGGAGGTGGATCGGGGTGCGGTCGGCCGGCGTCAGGCCGAGGGTGCGCACGTAGGCGACCGCTGCGTGCCCGGACATCCGCCCGGTGACCCGCACCGCCTTCGGCGCCCCCGTCGTCCCGCTGGTCGGGATGAGGGAGTACGTCGCGTCCTGGTCGGGGAGCGGTACACCGTGCTGCCAGGCCGTCTCGACGCCGAGCAGCACGTCGGCCGCGTCAGCGACCGGCACGTCGCCGGCGGCCTCGCGCGCGACCGCCTCGAGGTCGGGCTGCACGAGCAGGAGCGCCGCCCCGGTCAGCTCGAGCAACGCCGCGACGCGCGCCGCAGGTGCGTCCACGGGCAGTCCGACGTGGACCAGGCCTGCCCGCGCGCAGGCCCAGATGGCGACCGCGGCCTCGAGCCCGTTGCGGGCCAGGACAGCGACCCGGTCGCCCGTGCGCAGGCCCCGGCCGCGCAGGGTCGCCGCCGCGCCCTCGATCAGGCGCGCGAAGCCGTCGTACGTCGTGCTGGTGCCGAGCGCGGGGTCGACGAGCAGCACGTCGTCGGCCGACCGCGAGAGCGCCTCCTCGAGCACCTGCACCACCGACGTCGGGCGCTCGGCGTAGCAGCGCACCGGCGAGCCGCCGACCACCTCGTCGACCAGCGCGTCGGGACCGGACTGGCGCGAGCCGGTCACGCCATCAGGGCGTCGAGGGTCGCGGCCCGCACGTGTGCGGCCTGCGCGTGCACGAGCTGGAAGGCGGCGGCGCGCAGCAGGCGCTGGGCCGGCTCGCGCAGGTCCATGCCCTGGCCCCCGCGGGCGGCCAGCAGCGCGGTGCAGCACTCGAGCGCCAGCAGCAGCGCCTGCGCCCGCAGCGCCAGCCGCTCGTCCAGCTGCTCGGTGACCTCGACCTCGTCGAGCAACGCGTAGGCGCGCGTGCGGACGTCGAGGACGCGCCCGCGCAGGGCGTCCGCGGTGTTCGGCTCGCGCTCCTGCAGCAGGTCCAGGGCGGCGAGGCCGATGCCGAAGGTCGACGGCTGCACGTTCGCGTTCAGCGCCTGGTCGGCCTCCGCCCATGGCCCGCGTGCGGTGTGCAGGACGACGTCCCGGTCGGGCAGGACCAGCCCGTCGAGCCGCAGCGCGTGGGTGGAGGTCCCGGACATCGCTGCCAGCCGCAGCTCGCCGGCGCTGCGCAGCTCCGGGCGGTCGCCGGCCGGCACCAGCCCGAAGACGACCTCGTCGGTGTCCGGCACCAGTGCGCCCGCCATGACGACGTCGGTCAGGCCCCAGCCGGTGCACCACGGCTGGAAGCCGCTGAGCGACCAGCCGCCGTCCACGCGGGTCGCGGTGACCGTCGGCGTGGCGGTGCGCAGGTGGCTCCAGGCGACGCCGCCGAGCTCGCGTCCCGCGCACAGCGCGGGCAGGTGCTCCTCGACCAGCTCGGTGTTCTCGCTCGCCTTGAGCATCCGGACCACGGGCCCGTGCTGGAACCACACGAACCAGGCGTCGGGGCTGGCTCCGGCCAGCAGCTCAGCGACCCGCCGCTGAACGGCGGGTGCGGTGCCGCCCAGCGCGGACGGGCCGGACACTGCCAGCAGTCCGGCGTCGGCCATCCGGTCCATCAACGACCGCTCGACGCCCTCCTGCTCGAGCCGGCCCGCGTCGGCGGCGAGCTCGCGAGCCAGGTCGGCGGCAGCGCTCACCACGGGGCCGCTGTCGAGCACGGTGTCAGGGCTCATCAACCCACGTTACTGCGCCGTGCCCACCGCGTGCGCGCCTCCGTCGACGTGGATCACCGAGCCGGTGGTCGCCGGGAGCCAGTCCGACAGCAGGGCGACGACCGCCCGGGCGACGGCGGTGCGGTCACCGGCGTCCCAGCCCAGCGGTGCCCGCTCGTCCCAGCCTGCCGCGAGCTCGGCGTGCCCGGGGACCGCCTTGGCCAGCAGCGTCCGCTGCGGTCCGCAGGACACGACGTTGACGCGGATGCCGTGCGGTCCGAGGTCGCGGGCGAGGTAGCGCACCGCCGACTCCAGGCAGGCGCGTGACACGCCCAGCCAGTCCTGCCCCGGCCAGGCCCGGGTGGTGTCGGACGACAGCGCCACGACGGAGGAGCCCGCGGGCAGCAGCGGCCGCAGCGCCCCGGTCAGCGCCGCGAGGGACCACGCGGCGGTCTGGAAGGTCTCCGCGACGGCCGACCACGGGAGGGACGCGAAGCCGCCGGACCGGTCCACCTCCGGCAGGTAGGCGATGGCGTGCACGACGCCGTCCACGCGGTCCCAGCCGGCGTCTCGGACGGCCTGCGGCAGGCTGGCCAGGTCGTCCGGCAGCGTCACGTCAAACTCGACCACGTCGGCCTCGACACCCAGCCGCGGCGCCATCCGGCTGGTGATCGACAGCCCCCGGCACAGCGGCGAGGTGAGCAGCACCTCGGCGCCCTGCTCGACGGCCAGGCGGACCACCGCGCTCGCCAGCGACGCCTCGGTCAGCACCCCCGTGACCACCAGGCGCCGTCCCTGGAGCAGTCCGCCCGCGCTGTCGCTCTCCACCTGCGGAGCGTAGGCGCGCCCGGCCGTCCGGGGCTTTCGCGCCGGACTCACCACGGGGTGGTGCGCGCCGTCCCGGCGGCCCGCTCGGCCATCGAGGTGAGCCGGGCCGCGAGCTCGGCCAGCACGTCGGGCCGCAGCCGGTAGACGGTGAGGTTGGCTCGCACGGTGCTGTCGACCAGCCCCGCCTCGCGCAGCACCCGCAGGTGGTGGGAGACCAGCGGCTGCGCCATGCCGGTGACGGCGACCAGGTCGCGCACGGGCAGCTGGCGGTCCAGCAGCAGGCGCACGATCTCGGCGCGATGCGGTTCGGCCAGGGCGTGCAGCACCGCGGGCGCGTCGACCTCCTGTGCGGGGACCGGGCCCGCAGCGCCGACCTCCGGCGGCGGCCCGGCACCGAGCCGGGAACGGAGCTCGGCCTTGTCGGTCTTGCCGACCGCGTTGCGCGGCAGCGCGTCGACGAGCTCGACGACCTTGGGTGCGGCGTAGTCGGCCATCCCCTCCCGCACCCACGCGCGCACCTCCGCGGCGGTCACCGGCGCGGTCGCGACGACGAAGGCCGCCACCGCCTCGCCCGCGAGCGCATCGTGCATCCCGACGACGGCAGCATCCGCCACGGCCGGGTGCCGGCGCAGCAGCTCCTCCACCTCGGCGGAGAAGATCTTCCTGCCCGCGCGGTTGATCATGTCCTTGGTGCGGTCGAGCACAGTGACCCGCCCGTCGGCGTCGAGCCGCGCGACGTCGCCGGTGTCGAACCAGCCGTCCACCACCGCCTCGGCCGTCGCCTCGGCATCGCCCGCGTAGCCGGTGGTCACGAGCGAGCCGCGCAGCCAGAGCTGGCCCGGTCGGCCGGCGGGCAACGCGCGCCCGTCGTCGTCGCGCACCTCGGCCTCCATGCAGTCCAGCGGCCGTCCGACGCTGCCCGGCCGGGCGCGCAGGTCCTCGTCCGTGGCGATGCAGCCGGGGGAGTGCGTCTCGGACAGCCCGTAGACGTCGAACAGCCGCGCCTGCGGCAGCCGCTCGCGCAGCCCGGCCTGCAGGTCGGACGGGAAGGGCGCACCTCCGGCGGCGACCCGCACCGTTGCGGGCAGTGCGTCCGCCCCCAGCTCCGGCACCCGCAGGCACAGCCGCCACCAGGACGGCACGGCGTACGCCCAGGTGACGGCGTGCCGGCGCAGCAGCCCGACGTACTCCTTGGGGGAGGTGGTGTCGACCAGGACGCAGGACGCGCCGGCGAGCATCGCCGGCAGCACGTGCGCGTGCATCGCGGAGATGTAGTACAGCGGGAAGAGCACGGCGGTGACGTCCTCGGGAGCCAGCTGCAGCAGCCGCTGGTAGCTCATGCCGGAGTGCACCGAGCAGCGGTGCACGACCTGCGAGGCCTTGGGTCGGCCGGTCGTGCCGGAGGTGTAGACGACGGCGTACGTCGCGTCCTCCGCCGGCTGCTCCTGTCGTGCGTACGACCAGCCCCGCGGCTCGCCTTCGCGCAGCGCCTCAGCAAGCGGCTCGGCCCCGGGGAGCGCGTCGAGGTAGGGGGCGCTCGCCAGCGACAGCCGCGTCCGGGAGTGCTCGAGCATGTAGGTCCACTGCGGCGGAGCCAGCCGTGTGTTGAGGCCGACCATCACCAGATCGGCTCGTGCGCAGGCGAAGATGAGGACCGCGAGGTCCAGCGTGTTGCCTGAGGCGACCGCGACCGAGGACCCGGGCGGCAGTCCGCGGTCGTGCAGCGCGGCCGCTGCCGTCTCTACGCGCCCCGCGAACTCCTCGTACGTCACGGAAAGGCCGTCGACGTCGACCAAGGCCGTGCGGCAGGGCCAGCGGCGGACCGCGCGGTCGAGGACGTCCAGCACCGTCGCGGGCCGCCGGGCGTAGGACAGGGCGGGCGCACCCAGCCAGGTCTGGACGACGACGGGGTCGCCCGGCCGGTCGTCGAGGTCGTGCTCGGTCTGCAGGTCCACGCGGGGAGTCTCGCGGGTCGTCTACCCGCGCGCTGACCGGGCACCTACGCTCGCCCGGTGGACAAGCAAGGGGGCCTGCCGCTGCCCGGAGCAGAACGGGCCGGACGACCCCGCCACGAGGCGCACCCGCGGCGCGGCCGGGCCAGTGCGCTCATCGTGCTGCCCGCGCCCGAGGTCGGTCCGGTGTGGGCGGTCGCCAAGCGGGTGCTCATCGCGCTCGGCGTGCTGCTGTCCGTGGCCGTCATCGTCTGGATCGACGGGGACGGCTACCGCGACGTCGACAGCGACCGGCTGACCTTCCTCGACGCGCTCTACTACGCGACCGTCACGCTCTCCACGACCGGCTACGGCGACATCACGCCGGTCACTCCGGAGGCGCGACTGGTCAACATCCTGGTCATCACGCCCCTGCGCGTGCTGTTCCTCATCATCCTGGTCGGCACGACCCTCGAGGTGCTCACGCAGCGCACCCGGGAGCAGCTGCGGCAGAAGCGTTGGAGGTCCCACTTGCGCGAGCACACCGTCGTCGTCGGCTACGGCACGAAGGGCCGCAGTGCGGTCCGGGCGCTGCTCGACGACGGCGCAGAGAAGTCGCAGATCGTCGTGGTGGACAACGATCCGGACCACATCGCCGATGCCAGTGACGACGGCATCGCGGCGATCAACGGCGACGGGACGCGGGCGGACGTGCTGCGCCGGGCCGGCGTCGAGCACGCCCTCCGGGTCATCGTGGCGGTCCCGAAGGACGACTCGGCGGTCCTGGTGACGCTGACGGTGCGGCGGCACAACCCGAAGGCCTACATCGTGGCGGCCGTCCGCGAGTCCGAGAACGCGACCCTGCTGCGCGACGGTGGGGCCGACGGCGTCGTCGTGTCCTCCGAGGCGGCCGGCCGGCTGCTGGGCGTCGCCGCCTCGAGCCCCTCCACCGGCGCCATCTTCGAGGACCTGCTCGTCCCCGGCCAGGGGCTCGAGCTGGCCGAGCGTGACGTGCTGCGCGAGGAGGTCGGGCTCGCCCCGCGGGCCTGCCAGGACCTTGTCGTCGCGGTGATCCGCGACGGCGACACGACGCTGTTCAACGCCGGGGCCGACGTGAAGCTGCGGCGCACCGACCGCGTCGTCGTCGTGCGGGGGGCACGCGCCGAGACCTGACGCCGCCGGGTGGCCTGTCTTGACACGGAGGGCTTCTGTGTCAGTGTGACCGAATGCACACCACCCGGGACCTGCTGCTGGACGCCGCAGCCCAGGCCGTGCTGTCCGGAGCACCCTGGGACAAGCTGCGGATGGTCGATGTCGCCCGTGCGGCCGGGGTGAGCCGGCAAACCCTCTACTACGAGTTCGGCAGCCGTGACGCCCTTGCCCAGGCCCTCGCGATGCGCGAGGCCGAGCGCTACATGCGGGGCGCCGACGCCGCGATGGTCGGCCACGACGGCAGCCCGGGGGAGGCCGTCGGCGCAGCCACCGAGTTCACCCTCGCCGAGGCCGGGTCCAACCCGCTGCTCAAGGCGGTGCTCACCGACGACTCCGGCGGCCTGCTGCCGTTCCTCACCACGCGCTCGGACGCCCTGCTGGCCGCCGCACGCGCGCGCTGCGTGTCGTACCTGTCCGAGCACTGGCCCGACCTGGCGCCCGAGCGGGTGCTCTTCGTCGCCGACGCCGTGAACCGGCTGACGCTGTCCCACCTCGTGCTGCCCGGCGGTCGACCCGACCAGGTCGCCGCCGACATCGCCCGTCTCGTCGACTCATTACTGCCAGGGAGCCCCTCCGCATGACGACGCACGAGCTCTACACGATCCCGGCCGAGCACGCGACGTGGGACGTCCAGATGCAGGGCGCCTCCCGCTTCAGCTGGGAGTACGACGACGGGCGCGATCGCCTGCTGTCGCTCTACCAGAAGGGCAAGGACAAGCAGTGGGACCAGGTGCACCGGATTGACTGGGACATCGAGGTCGACCCGATGGACGTCCTCGGCCTGCCCGACGAGACGATCGCCATCTACGGCACCCCGCAGTGGGACAAGATCAAGGACGACCGCCGCGCCGTCGGTGAGCTCAAGCAGCACATGACCTCCTGGCAGTTCAGCCAGTTCCTGCACGGCGAGCAGGGCGCGATGATCTGCTCGGCCAAGATCGTGGAGTCGGTGCCGGACCTCGACGCGAAGTTCTACGCCGCCACCCAGACGATGGACGAGGCGCGGCACGCCGAGACCTACGCCCGCTTCCTGCAGGAGAAGGTCGGCCTGCTGTACCCGATCAACGAGCACCTCAAGGCGCTGCTCGATGACACGCTGTCCGACAGTCGCTGGGACATGCCCTACCTCGGGATGCAGGTGCTCATCGAGGGTCTTGCGCTCGCCGCGTTCGGGTTGCTGCGCGACATGACCGACAAGCCGCTGCCCAAGCAGATCCTGGCCTACGTCATGCAGGACGAGGCCCGGCACGTCGCGTTCGGCCGACTGGCGCTGCGCGACTACTACGCCGAGCTGTCGAGCAAGGAGAAGGAGGAGCGAGAGGACTTCGTCGTCGAGGGCTGCTACCTGATGCGGGACCGCTTCCGGCAGGAGGAGGTCTGGGGCAACCTCGGCTTCGACGTCAAGGAGTCGATGAGGTCGGTCGAGAACTCCCAGTACTTCAAGCTCTTCCAGTCGCTGCTGTTCAGCCGGATCGCGCCATGCGTGAAGGACATCGGTCTGTTCGGCCCGAAGGTCCAGGCCGCTTTCCAGGACATGGGCGTGCTCGACATGGCCGGCGTCGACCTGGCCGCGCTCATGAAGCAGGACGAGGACTTGGCCGACCTCATCGACATGGACAAGCGCGAGCTGCTCGTCCGCCGCGACGAGGTCGAGAAGACCATCGCGATGGCCGACGCGGTGATTCCCCACCAGGAGCACTCCGCCGTTTAGCCTCGCCCGTCGTGGAGTGGATCCAGCACGGTGAGCGATCCCTCTACGACAGCGACTGGGTGTCGCTGCGCCTGGTCGACGTCGAGGTGCCGGGCGGCGCGCGCTTCGACCATCACGTCGTGCGCCTGCCCCGGCCGGCGGCGGGGGTGGTCGTCGCCGATCCCGAGCACGGCGTGCTGCTGCTGTGGCGGCACCGCTTCATTACCGGCACCTGGGGCTGGGAGGTGCCGGCCGGCGGCGTCGACCCGGGCGAGGACCTCGCGCAGGCGGCGGCGCGCGAGGTGCTGGAGGAGACCGGCTGGGCACCGGGTCCACTGCGCCGCCTGCACGGCTATCACCCGACCAACGGGCTGTCGGACCAGCGCTTCGAGCTGTTCGTGGCCGACGGCGGGACGTACTGCGGCGAGCCGTCCGACCCGGGGGAGTCCGAGCGGGTCGAGTGGTTGCCGGTCGCGCGGGTGCACCAGCTCGTGCGGTCAGGGGGCGTCACGGACG
Source organism: Frankiaceae bacterium (assembly GCA_026786045.1). Lineage (GTDB taxonomy): Bacteria > Actinomycetota > Actinomycetes > Mycobacteriales > SCTD01 > SCTD01. The sequence goes on from JAJAYV010000215.1 coordinate 11,423, forward strand.
GGATGTCGCTGAGCGCGCTGCTGTGGTGGTTGACGTTCGACGCACAGTGAGATCGGTCTGTCCTGGGCGAGGGCTGACGGGCGAACCTGCGACGGGGGTCGCCAGCCGGGTCGTACTGATCGTCGTGTCGTCCCTGGACGAGATCTCGGCCCTTACGCGTCACGACGATCAGTACGAAGCTTGCCGGCAGCGGCAGCGACTCCGCAGAGTGACGGGTCCGCCGGGGACTCCCGCCATCGTCGCGCCCCTCTCGTCGCTCCACCACACAATGCATGTCAGCTGTGTGCCTGTCCGGGGGACTTCGTCCGTATCGGTTCGCCCGAACGGGTGATGCACTCGTTATTGGTAATCGGTCACTCTACGTGACGTACGGCAAGACCTGCCGGGCCGCGGGCACCTCCGCGGCCGGCGGGAAACGAAGATCCGAGCGGTCCTCACCGACACCCACGGGTGCACGGAGACACGCGGTCGCCTAGACCGCTCGGGGAGTGAGTGGCGAGACCGACCCGTCGACGACGACGCGTGCCTCTGGCACACGACGGACGGACTGACCGTGTCGCTCTCCCTCTCCCCACTGACCTCCCGGCTCGGCGCCCGCGTGGCCGTCGTTATCGCGCTGACCGTTGTGACGTCTAACGGGGTGGGCATGGCGAGTGCCGAGCAGCCGGCGTCCGTCGGCTCGACGGGGTCGACGGAGAACTGCGGCGTGAACGGCCCCGGCAACGGCCATGGGCAGGGCGGCAGCTGCGCCGGCAGCGACGGCGCCGGCGAAGAGACGGAGCAGGCGGCGGCGGTAGCGGCTGCCAAGGCGGCCAGAAACCAAGCTGCCAGGGATGCCAAGGCAGCCAAGGACGCCAAGGACGCCAAGGACGCCAAGGACGCCAAGGACGCCAAGGAGTACAAGGAGTACAAGGAAGACAAGAAGAACAAGAAGAACAAGGAGGACAAGGAGGACAAGGACAAGGCGGACAAGGACAAGGGCCAGGGCGCCGGCCAGACCGGGAACTGCGGCAACGGCGTGGGCCAGGGCGGGGCGCCTACCTCCGGCGACAACACCCAGGGCGGCGGCAACACCTGCGGTGCCCCCCCTTCCACCGGCGGTGAGGGCGGCGGTTCAGGCACGGGCGGCGGCCAAGGCGGCGGTTCTGGCACGGGCGGCGGCCAAGGCGGCGGCGAGGGCGGCGATTCTGGCACGGGCGGCGGCACGGGCGGCGACTCCGGCTCGGGCACTGACGGCACCGACATCCCGATCAGTGACGATGACGGGGACACCGGCTCTGCTCCCGTCACCCCTCCCGCGGCGGGCGGCGACGGCCAGGTGCCCGGCGTCGAGGCCCCCGCCCCGGCCCCGGCCCTCGTCC
>JAJAYV010000216.1 GCA_026786045.1 Frankiaceae bacterium
CGGGCGCCGCCAGGTCGACGATCAGCTGGCTGAGGCCGGCGTGCCTCTTGCCGTCCTCGACCGGCGATGTGCGGCACAGCACGGCGAAGTAGTGGTTGACGTGCGCGGCGCTCGTCCACACCTTGGTGCCGTTGACCGACCGGCCGCCCTCGACCTGGGTGGCGGTCGTCCGCACCGAGGCGAGGTCGGAGCCGGAGTCCGGCTCGCTCATGCCGAGCGAGAACCAGCACTCCCCGGCCGCGATCTTCGGGAGGAAGAACCGGCGCGGCTCCTCGGTGCCGTAGTGCAGCAGCGTCGGACCGGTCTGCTGGTCCGCCACGAAGTGGGCCGCGATGGGCTTCCCAGCCGTCAGCAGCTCCTCGGTCACCAGGAAGCGGTCCACCGCGGTCCGACCCTGTCCGCCGTATTCCGGCGGGATCGCCATGCCGACCGAGCCGCGGGCGGCCAGCTTGCGGGAGAACTCCGGATCGTGGCGGGCCGCCATGCCCAGACCAGGGCGGTGGTCCGCGGGAGCTCCGCGGCCAGGAAGTCGCGCACCTCGTGGCGCAGCGCCTCCTCGGCCGGGCTGAGGCTCGTGGCTGAGAAGTCCATCGGCCGGGTCAGGCGGTCTCGCGCCGGCGCTGCGACCACATCTGCGTGGCGCGCTCGAAGTGCAGCGCCGCCTCCCAGCCGATGCCGGGCGGGCCCGCCTCGGTGCGGAAGGAGCGGACGGCCTCGCGGGCCAGCTCGGGGTCCTTGGCCGTGCGCGTCGCCAGCTCGATCGCCAACGGCTCCACCTCGTCGTCCTCGACGGCCCGCCAGGCCATCCCGATCTCCTCGGCGCGCACACCGTCGATCTCCTCGCTGAACAGCCCCATCGCGGCCGTGGCCTCCCGACCGGCAGTCCGGCTGGCGATGGTGAAGAAGCCACCGCCCGGGTGCAGCCCTATGCGCAGGAAGCCGGCGAGCAGGCGGGCCTGCTTGGACACGATGCGCAGATCGGTGGAAAGGGCCAGGTTCAGACCGGCGCCGACCGCCGCGCCGCGGACCGCGGCGATCGTCGGGACGCGCAGCGAACCCACCCGCATGAAGGCGGTGTAGACGGCGCCGAGCTCCTTGTACGTGGTGTCCTCAGCCTGGTCGGACCCCGCCGTCCAGCGCCGGCGGTCCGCACCGGAGCAGAAGGTGCCGCCGGCGCCGCGGACGACAGCGGCACCGATGGTCGCGTCGCCGTCGATGTCGTCGCACAGGGCCGACAGCTGCAGCCCCATCTCCGGCGTCAGGCCGTTCTTGACGTCCGGCGAGTCCACGGTCAGCACGGCGACGCCGTCCTGCTTGTCCAGTTGTACCTCTCCCACGGGGTCCTGCCTCTCTCTGGTGCCTCGGATCGGTCGGGGCGAGCGTGTCACTTGCCGAGCGGGGCGCTCTCGGCGGTGGTGCGGACGAGCACGTCGACCGCCGCGGCCACGCGTGGCGACGAGGTTGTCAATCGGCTGCTTGGTCGAGGAGGACGCGATCGTCGCGATGCGACCGGAGCCCTGCGCCCGCATGTGCGGCAGCACGCCACGGAACAGCCAGATGCTGCTGAGCAGGTTGAGCTCGAAGGCCGTCGCCACGTGGCCGGGTCGGATCACGGCAGCGCCGGGCGTGCCGGTGGACAGCACGTCGCCGGGCAGCAGCGTCATGACGCGGGAGTGGAAGGCGACGAGCCACCACGGCCGGAACGTCATGTTCGCCACCACGTTGGTGTGCCGGCGCTCGCCGTTGACCGCCGTGCAGACCTCTGGCGCCTCGACGTCGGCCACCTCGTCACGCAGCGGTCCGTCGGGTCAGCGTCGCCCGACCGGCTCCCAGCCCGGGCGCACCGGCCGGCTGCCGGCCGTGTGCTCCCGCGAGCGGTAGGGGATGTAGGGCCGGGTCAGATAGCCGAGCGGCGCGCTGAACACGTGCACCAGCCGGGTGAACGGCCACACCGCGAACAGCAGCCAGGCCGACATGACGTGGGCCTGGAACAGCAACGTCGAGGCGGTCATCAGCTCGCCCTGCGGCTGCAGGTAGAGGATCGACCGGAAGTACGGCGCGACCGTCTCGCGGTAGTCGTGGTGGCCCAGGATGTTGCTGTTCACCGTGGTGGCCAGGCCGAGCAGGATGGTGCCCGCGAGGAAGACGTACATCATCTTGTCGTTCTTGGTCGTAGCGCTGAAGACCGGCCCGACGGTGCGCCGGCGGTAGATCAGCAGGGCCATGCCGACGACGGTCCCGAAGCCAGCGATGCCGCCCAGGCCCACGGCCACCACGTGGTACATCGTCTCGCTGATGCCGACCGCCTCCGTGGCCGACTTCGGGATGAGCAGGCCGACGACGTGGCCGCCGAGGGCGGCGAGGATGCCGAAGTGGAACAGCGGACTGCCCCAGCGCAGCAGCCGCCGCTCGTACAGCTGGCTGGACCGCGTGGTCCAGCCGAACTTGTCGTAGCGGTAGCGCCACACGTGACCGCCGATGAACGTGGCGATGCAGAGGTACGGGATGATCACCCAGAGCAGCAGCTCGGTGCCGGTCAACGACGCGCTCCCATCAGCTCGGGCGGACCGAACGGCTCCAGCCCCACCTCCTCCTCGGGCGGGCCGGTGCGAGCCAGCTCGAGCGCCTTCTCCAGGTCGCGCGGAGCGGCCTCGGGCAGCGCTGCCCGCACGACGTCGAGCACGTCGGCGTAGAACGATCCGGCGTCGACCAGCGCCGTGCGGATCAACTCGATCGCCGCGCGGTTCTCGTTGAGCAGGCGCACGCCCAGCTCGAGGTCGGCCGTGGCGGCGAACTCGCACACGACGCCGAGGTGGTCCGGCAGCTCGCCGCCGACGAACTCCAGCCCAGACCCCTTGTAGACGTGGCTGAACCGGAGCAGGGCCATCCCGCGTTGGCGGGTGTCACCGTAGGAGAAGTAGGTCAGGTAGAGGCAGCACCGGCGGCGCAGGTCGAAGACGTCGGTGTAGTGGGCCTGCAGCTCCGGTACCGGCGTCGCCTCGAGGTGGTCGCACATCCGCTCCAGCGGCAGCCGCGCCGGCTCCGGCAGCTCGGCCGCGACGGCACGCAGCAGCGGCACCTGCGCCACGAGGTCCGGCTCGGGGTAGCCGAGCAGGAGCGACACAGCCTGGAGCGAGACCGCCTGCTGGGCAGGCGTGATGCCAAGCGCCTTGGGCGCGCGCAGCCGCCTCACGGCTTCGGTTCCTCGGACCGGGGCGGCATGAGGGCCTTGCCCTCGCCCTTGCCGTCCCAGTTCAGCAGGTTGACGCGGCGCGGGGTGTCGGCCGGGTCGACGATGGTGTCACCGGTCTGCCGCTGCTTGAGCATGTGGAAGTTCTCGACCGCGATGGGCGTCGCGCCGCCCGAGCTCTCGCCGAACGGACCCGACCCGCCCATGCCGGGGCCGCCGTCGTAGTCCAGAGAGCACTCGGTCGCCGTCTCCTCGAGCCGGTGGGCGAGCACGTTCGGGTCGCTGCCCTCCATGTGGGCGGTGGGGATGACGTAGCGCTCCTCGTACTTGGCGATGGCGAGCAGCCGGTGCATGTCCTCGATGTCCTCGGGGGTCATGCCGACCGAGTCGGGGATGGAGAGGTCGGGTTCGCGGCCGAGGTTGATGTCGCGCATGAACGAGCGCATCGCCGCGAGCCGCGCGAGCACGTCGCGCACCGGCTTGGGGTCGCCGGCCGTGAACAGCTCGGCCAGGTAGCCGATCGGGATCCGCAGCGCGTCGATGGCGCCGAACAGGCTCCGGGCGCTCTCGCCGTCGTGGCCGGTCTCCGTGAGCCGGTCGACGACGGGGGACAGCGGCGGGATGTACCAGACCATCGGCATCGTGCGGTACTCCGGGTGCAGCGGCAGCGCCACCTCGAAGCGGTTGATCAGGGCCCACACGGGGCTCTTCTGCGCCGCGATCACCCAGTCCCGCGGGATGCCCGCCTCCTCGGCCGCACGCTGCACCGCAGGGTCGTCCGGGTCGAGCAGCACCGAGCGCTGCGCCATGTACAGCTCGTGCTCGTCCTCGACGGATGCGGCCTCCAGCACCCGGTCGGCGTCGTACAGCACGATCCCGATGTAGCGCAGCCGCCCGACGCAGGTCTCGGAACAGACCGTCGGCAGGCCGACCTCCACGCGCGGGAAGCAGAATGTGCACTTCTCGGCCTTGCCGGTCTTGTGATTGAAGTAGATCTTCTTGTAGGGGCAGCCCGTGACACACATCCGCCAGCCCCGGCAGCGGTCCTGGTC
>JAJAYV010000217.1 GCA_026786045.1 Frankiaceae bacterium
CGCTGCGGGAGGGCGGCGACCCGCAGGCGCGGTTCCCGGCCCGGCCGGGCCCGCGCTGCGGCTGGTGCGACCACGCCCGGTCCTGCGCCGAGGGCGCTGCGGCCGGCCCGCAGCGGCGGCCGTGGGACGGCCTGGCCGACGAGCGCGCCGCACCGGAGGTCGCGTGAGCACGACCGACCCGGTCCCCGTCGCCCCCGGCCGGGTCTTCCGCGGCTGGTTCGTGGTCGCCGGCGTCTTCTGCATGCTGCTGCTCACGGCGGGCCTGGGCTTCTACGGCCTGCCCGTCTACCTGCGCGCGCTGACCCAGGAGCAGGGCTTCTCGGTCGGAGCGGTCTCCGGCGCGACCGCGGTCTTCTTCCTCGTCAGCGGCGTGGTCGGCATCGCGGTGGCCTCCTGGATGGCCCAGCACGATCCGCGCCCGCTCGTCGCCGCCGGCGCGGTCGTGTCCGGGCTGTCGCTGGTCCTGCTGGGGCGGGTGACCGAGGTCTGGCAGGTCTACCTCGCCTACGCCCTGTTCGGCGCCGGCTTCGCGGCCTCCTCCCTCATCCCGGGCACGACGCTGGTCACGCGGTGGTTCGCCCGCCGCCGCTCGGTCGCGCTGTCCGTCGCCTCGACCGGGCTGTCCGCGGGCGGGGTGCTCATCACACCGCTGATGGCCACCCTGGTGCGCGACGAGGGCCTGTCGACGGTCGCGCCCTACCTCGGCCTCGCGCTCGTCGTCGGCGTCGTGCCGCTCACCGCGTGGCTGCTCCGCCCCTCGCCGCAGGCGATGGGGCTGCAGCCCGACGGCGACCCGCTGCCGCCGGCCGGCTCACCGGCGGTCTACCTCGGCGAGAGCGCGGCGACGGCGCTGCGTAGCCGGTACTTCGCGGCCGTCACCGCCGCCCACCTGCTCGCGATGCTGGCCCAGGTCGGCGGCATCGCCCACCTCTACAACCTCGTCGCCGATCGACGCGACGCCGGCCTGGCCGCCACCGCGCTGAGCCTGCTGGCCGCCTCGAGCCTGGTCGGCCGGCTGCTCGGCGGCGTGGTGGCGACCGTCGTGTCGATGCGCGGTCTGACCGTCGTGCTCATGGTCGGGCAGGGACTGTCGCTGGTGGCGCTGGCCGCCGTGCAGAGCCCTGCGGTCCTGCTGGTCACGACGGTCGCCTTCGGCCTCACCGTCGGCAACCTGCTGATGCTGCACCCGCTGCTGCTCGCCGAGCGCTTCGGCGTGCGCGACTACGCCCACATCTACTCGCGCAGCCAGCTCGTCGCCACTCTCGGCGTCGCGGTCGGGCCGGCCTTCATCGGCACCCTGCACGACGTCGTCGACGGCTACGGCATCGCCTTCGCGGTGGCCGGCGCGGCGTCCGTCGCCGGCGCCGTCGTCCTGTCCGTCAGCGGCCCGACCCGGGTCGACGCGCACATCCTTCTGGAGGCAGCATGAACGTGGAGAACCGCTGGGCCAGTGCCAAGGCGCAGACCTTCCAGGAGTCCGTCATCCGCGAGATGTCGCGGCTGTGCGCGGACTCCGGCGGGGTCAATCTTGCGCAGGGCTTCCCGGACTTCGCCTGCCCTCAGGAGCTCAAGGACGCTGCGAAGCAGGCCATCGACGACGACGTCAACCAGTACGCCATCACCTGGGGGGCCAAGGCCTTCCGCGACGGGATCGCGGCGAAGGTCGCCGCCACCTACGACGGCTGGACGGTCGACCCTGAGACCGAGCTGTGCGTCACCTGCGGCTCGACCGAGGCCATGATCGCGACGCTGCTCGCCACCGTCGACCCCGGCGACGAGGTGATCGTCTTCGAGCCCTTCTACGAAAATTACGGCCCCGACGCGGTGCTGAGCGGCGCGACCCCGCGCTACGTCACCCTGCACGCGCCGGACTGGACGATCGACGAGGCCGAGCTGCGCGCCGCCTTCTCCGACCGCACCCGCGCGATCATCGTCAACACCCCGCACAACCCGACCGGCAAGGTCTTCACCCGCGCCGAGCTCGATCTGATCAGCGAGCTCTGCCAGATCCACGACGCGCTCTGCCTGACCGACGAGATCTACGAGCACATCGTCTACGACGCCGAGCACGTCCCGCCGGCGACCGTGCCCGGGCTCGAGGACCGAACGGTGACGATCAACGCGCTGTCCAAGACCTATGCCGTGACGGGCTGGCGGGTCGGCTGGTCGATCGCGCCGGCCGGCATCACGAGCAGCATCCGCAAGGTGCACGACTTCCTCACCGTCGGCGCCGCCGCGCCGCTGCAGGCGGCCGGGGCGGCCGCGATGGCGCTGCCGCCGTCGTACTACGTCGAGGAGGCAGCGAGGTACCGCGCGCGGCGCGACCTGCTCTGCTCGGTGCTGGAGCAGGCCGGCTTCACCTTCCGGGTGCCGGACGGGGCCTACTACGTGCTCTGCACGACGGGCGACCTCGACCCGGCGCAGGACAGCAGCGCCTACGCGCGGCGGATCGTCGTCGACCCGGGGATCGCCGCCGTGCCGGGCACCTCGTTCTACGCCGACCCGGCGAAGGGCGCCGGTCAGATCCGCTTCGCGTTCCCCAAGCGGCTCGAGACGCTGCACGCCGCCGCGGAGCGGATCGCCCGCCTCCGCGGCTGAGCGGTCAGCTGGTCTCCCGCCGGTCGCGCAGCGCCCGCCGCACGCCCAGCACCAGCAGCACCACGATCGCGGCGTAGACCGCGAGGTTCAGGTAGCCGCTGTACTCCTCGACCCGCTCGAACTGCGCCCCGAGCGCGTAGCCGCCGCCGATGAAGGTGGCGTTCCACGTCAGGCTGCCCAGGCCGGTGAGCAGCATGAAGCGCCAGCGCGGCATCCGCGCGACGCCGGCCGGCACCGAGATGAGGCTGCGCACGACCGGCAGGCAGCGCCCCAGCAGGACCGCCGACTGGCCGTGCCGCGCGAACCACGCCTCGGCCCGGTCGACGTCGTCGGTCTGCATGAGCGGCAGCCGACCGACGATGGCCCGGATGCGCCGCACGCCGAGCCGCCGACCGGCTTCGTACAGGACCTGCGCGCCGGCGACCGAGCCGACCGTGGCGGCGATGATCGTGAGGGTGAGGCTGAGGCGGCCCTGCGCGGCCAGGAAGCCGGCCAGCGGCAGGACCAGCTCGCTCGGGATCGGCGGGAAGAGGTTCTCGGCCGCGACAAGCAGGCCGACGCCGACCTCGCCGAGCGCATCCATGACGTCAGCGGCGACGCCGACCAGGCCGGTCAGCTCGCCGGCCGCGTCAGCCACGGTCCCAGCCGCACGAGCCACGGTTCAGAGTGGGGTCAGGCACCCCTCCAGCCTGCCCGACCCGCGGCCGCGCTCGTCCGGCAGGCCGGTCCCAGCGGGTGAACTGCTCCGCGACCCGCATGCCGGCCGTCTCGGGGAGCCTGGAATGGCACGCGCCGGCGCGGCCACCGCTCTAGCCGAACGAAGCCAGGCCCAGCCGCTGGCGCGCGTCCTTGCGGTGCGGGCCCTCGCGCAGCCCCTCGGGCACGACCAGCAG
>JAJAYV010000218.1 GCA_026786045.1 Frankiaceae bacterium
CGCCGGGGGGGGCCGCGGGCCGGCCGCGGGGGGGGGGCGGCGGGCCCGGGGGCCCGGGACCTTGGGCCCGGACCCCCGCCCGGGCTACGGCCCGCCCGCGCGGCTGCCGATGCAGCGTGCATGGACCCTGCCGGCGCGACGGTCCGCTCGGCCGACCAGCACGTGGTCCACGTCTACGACAAGTCCGGGACGCTCGTGCGCGGGGTGGCCGCCTACCTCGCCGTCGCCCTGCTGCACGGCGAGGCCGCGCTGGTCGTGGCGTCGGCAGCCCACCGCGACGCGCTCGACGTGGCGCTGGACCAGCGTGGCCCGGCCGTGGACGAGCTGCGGGCCCGCGGGCAGTACGTCGCGCTGGACGCCGAGGCGCTGCTGAAGCACCTGGTGCCGGACGGCCGGCTCGACCCGCACGCGTTCGGTGCGCTGATCGGCACCGAGGTCGAGGACCTCGCCGGACGCGGCGGCGGGCTCAGCGTCTACGGCGAGCTCGTCGCGCTGCTGTGGCGCCGCGGGCAGGCGGCGGCCGCGGTGCAGGTCGAGGACCTGTGGAACGACCTGGCGGGCTCGCACCGCTTCCGGCTGTACTGCGGCTACGACAGCGCCGCCTTCGACCGGGAGGGCACGCCCGCCCAGGCCGCCCGGGTGCTCACTGCGCACAGCGACGTCCGGTGCAGCTGAGCAGGACAGGACTTAGGTCCCTGTCGCCGGACGGCCCCGAGCCCCACCCTCAGGACATGGCGCGGGTGGAGCAGGTCGGCACGGTGGAGCTGTCGCGGGAGGAGTGCCTCTCGCTGCTCGCCGGTGCGCCGTTCGGCCGGCTCGTGCTCACCGAGGGCGCGCTGCCTGCGGTGCTGCCGGTGAACTTCCTGCTCGACTCCGCCGGGATCGTCATCCGGACCGCCGAGGGCAGCATCACCAGCCTGGCCGACGGCTCGGTCGTCGCCTTCCAGGCCGACAGCATCGACCCGGTCCGGCAGGCCGGCTGGACCGTGACCGTCGTCGGCCGGGCCACCGTCGTGCGCGACGAGCTGCAGCGCTCCAGGCTGGCGGCGCTGCCGCTGCGGCCGTGGGCGCCGGGCCGTCGGGACACCCTGGTCGTGGTCGACCTGGGCCTGGTCAGCGGCCGCCGCATCGGCGGGGCCGAGCCGGCCCACGCCGGGTCCGACGCCGGCTGACCCCTCCACCGGTCGGGACCCGGGCCGCGGGCCCTAGCGCAGCAGGCCGTGCTCGGCGGCGGCCTGCTCGAGGCCGGCCCGCGCGTCGGGGTGCGCGGCGGTGTGCACGAGGTTGCGGACCTGCACCGAGAACGGCTCCGGCGTGATGGCGGCCGCGCCCTGCTCGGTGACGACCCAGGAGTGCTGGAAGCTCGTCGTCGGCCCGTCGAGCACCGGCACGATCGTCGACAGGTCGGCCCGCGGGTGCCAGGAGGGCAGCGCGACGATCGCCTGCCCGCCGGTGCTGTGCAGCGCTCCGACGACGAAGTCGCTCTGCCCGCCGAAGCCGGAGTAGATCCGGCCGCGCACCCACGACGCGTTGGCCTGGGCGTACAGGTCGACCTGCAGCGCGGAGTTCACCGACGTCATGAGCGGCTGCTGCGCGATCCGGCCCGGGTCGTTGGTCAGCTCGGTGCGCAGCATCCGCAGCCGCGGGTTGTCATGCGCCCACGCGTAGAGCTCGGGCGAGCCGAACAGGAACGACGCCACGAGCGGGACGTCCGGGTCGAGCGCGCCGGCCTGGTCCAGACGCAGCACCCCGTCGGAGAGCATCTCGGTCCACAGCCGCAGGTGTCGCCGGCCGGTGAGCGACGCCAGCGTGGCGTCCGGAACCCCGCCGATGCCGAGCTGGAGCGTGGAGCGGTCGGCCACCAGCCCGGCGACACGCTCGCCGATCGCCGCCTCGACCGGGCCGGGGCTGCGCGGAGCCGGGCTGGTCAGTGGCTCCTGTGCCTCGATCGCCAGGTCGACGTCCTCGAGGTCGAGCTCGCTGTCGCCGTACGTCCAGGGCATGTCGGGGTTGACCTGCGCGATGACGATGCCGCCGTTGCGGCGGCACTGCTCGACGGCGGCGGGCAGGACGTTGACCTCGACGCCGAGCGAGACCTTGCCGTCGCGCGGCGGGGCGACGTGCAGCAGCACGACGTCCGGGATGCAGGTGCGGCCGAACAGCCGGGGCACCAGGCTCAGCCGCGCCGGGATGTAGTCCAGCCGCTCGCTCGCGCGCACCCCCGCGCCGACGAACGGCGTCTCGTGCACGACGCCGTCGCGGTCGGGCAGGCCGGGCTGGCCATTGAGCGTCCAGAGCCGGTACGACGGCAGGACGCGGTCGACCGCGCCGAGCAGCACCCGCGGCGTCGCGAAGTTGCCGGCGACGACGACGCGCGGGCGCCGCTCGACGAGGGGTGCGAGGTGCTCGGCCAGCTGGGACTCGTCCACGAAACGCATGGCCGGCACTCTCGCAGGGTCAGTTGCGGACGACGACCACCGGGCAGGTCGCGTGCTGCGCGATCGAGGTGCTCGTCGACCCGAGCAGCAGGCCGGTGAAGCCGCCGCGGCCGCGCGAGCCGGTCACGAGGACGTCCTGCGGGCGGGCCAGCCGGTTGAGGACCTCGCCGGCGTGGCCGGTGCAGACCTCCGGCTCGACGACCATGTCGTTGGCGCCGGCGGCCGCGGCGGTCGCCAGCAGGGAGCCGCGCTCGCCGCCCTCGAGCTCGCGCAGGTCCGGCCCGGCCCCGGCGACCACCGGCTCGTGCACGAAGACGGGGACGAGCACCGCGGCGTGCCGGCGGGCGTGCTCGACCGCGTAGCGCAGCGCGGCCCGGGAGGCGGGGGAGTGGTCGATGCCGACCAGCACCCGCGGCGGCTCGACCTGCGGGGCCTCGGCCACCTCCGGGACGACGGCGACAGGGCAGCCGGCGTGGTGCAGCACCGAGGAGCTGACCGAGCCGAGGACCGCCCGGGACAGCGCCCCGAGCCCGCGGCTTCCGACGACGACCATCGAGGTGTCCTGGGCGGCGTCGACGAGCACCTGGGCGGCGGGGCCCATGACGGCGATGGCGCGGGCGTCGAGGCCCTCACCACCGGGCACCCGCTCCAGCGCGAGCTTGAGCTCTTCGTCCGCGACCCGCTGGGCCTCGGTCTGCGCCAGCGGCGGTCCGTCGCTGATCGCGGGCTCGATCGCGTAGTAGAAGCCGAAGACGGGCGTCTGCCACGCGCGCACGGCGGTGAGGCCGGCGCCGCGGGCCAGGCATTCGCGCACCGCCCAGTCCAGTGCCTGGCGCCCGGCGGGCGACTGGTCCACTCCGACGACGATGCGCTCCACGACGACCTCCTGGTTCCGCGGAGGACGACCCCTCCGACCCCAGGAGCATGTGCCCGGCGGGGGGTCCGGCGGCAGGGCCGGAAGGCATGCGGGGGCAGGACCTTCGGCCCTTGGTCAGCGCCGGCCCCGGGCGCAGGCTGCGGAGGTGCGGGGGGGCGCGGGGCGCCCCGCCGCGAGGGGCCGCCCTGACCGCGTCCCGGGCCCCCGCTGGCCCCCCGGGCGCCCCCCCCCCCGCCCGCCGCGGGGGGCGGGGGGGGCGGCGCCGGGGGGCCCCGGGGGGGCCCGGGCGGCGGTCCGGGCGGCGCGTCGCGGGGGGGCGCCCCGCGGCCCCCCGCACCTCCGCAGCCTGCGCCCGGGGCCGGCGCTGACCAAGGGCCGAAG
>JAJAYV010000219.1 GCA_026786045.1 Frankiaceae bacterium
CCCTGCGGCTGGGCCCGCGCGAGCTGGCCGCCGCCGAGCGGGCGGGCCGGCTCCTGCGGCTCGCCGACGACGTGGTGCTGCTCACCGACGGCCCCGCCCGAGCGATGCGGGTGCTGGCCGCGCTGCCGCAGCCGTTCACCCTGAGCGCCGCCCGGCAGGCGCTGGGCACGACCCGCCGGGTCGCCGTACCGCTGCTGGAGCACACCGACGCGCGGGGCTGGACCCGTCGGCTGGACGGCAACCTGCGGGAGGTCCGACGGGGGGGATAACGTCGGCGACCCCCGACCAGGAGGTCCCTCGTGCCCCAGGAAGTCCGCGGTGTCGTCGCCCTGAAGAAGAGCGCTCCCGTCTCGATCGAGACCATCGTGATCCCCGACCCCGGACCCTCCGAGGTGGTCGTGCGGATCGAGACCTGCGGGGTGTGTCACACCGACCTGCACTACCGCGAGGGCGGGATCAACGACGAGTTCCCCTTCCTGCTCGGCCACGAGGCCGCGGGCCGGGTCGAGACCGTGGGCAGCGCGGTCACCCGCGTCGCGGTCGGTGACCGGGTGGTGCTGGCCTGGCGTGCCCCGTGCGGTGAGTGCCGGGCCTGCCTGCGCGGCCGCCCGTGGCTCTGCTTCGACAGCCGCCACCAGGGTTCACCGATGACGCTGCAGGACGGCACCCCGCTGTCTCCGGCGCTCGGCCTCGGCGCCTTCGCGGAGAAGACCCTGGTCGGCGAGGGCGCGTGCATCAAGGTTGACGAGCGGGTCGACCCGGCTGCGGCCGGGCTGCTCGGCTGCGGCGTGATGGCCGGCTGGGGCGCGGCGGTCAACACCGCCCCGGTCCGGCAGGGCGACACGGTGGCGGTGCTGGGCTGCGGCGGTGTCGGCGACGCCGCCATCGCGGGCGCGGTCTACGCCGGTGCGCGGCAGGTCATCGCGGTCGACCTTGACGACCGCAAGCTCGAGTGGGCCAAGGGCTTCGGTGCGACCCACACCGTCAACGCCGGGAGCGGCGACGTGGTGCAGGCCCTGCGCGAGCTGACCGGCGGCTTCGGCCCCGACGTGGTCATCGACGCGGTCGGCCGCCCGGAGACCTACAAGCAGGCCTTCGAGGCGCGCGAGCTGGCCGGCACCGTCGTGCTGGTCGGGGTGCCCACACCGTCGATGCAGCTGGAGATGCCGCTGATCGATTTCTTCGGCCACGGCGGCGCTCTCAAGTCCTCCTGGTACGGAGACTGCCTGCCCAGCCGCGACTTCCCGCTGCTCGTCGAGCTCTCGCTGCAGGGCCGGCTCGACCTCGACGGCTTCGTCACCGAGCGCATCGCGCTCGAGGACGTCGAGGAGGCCTTCCACCGGATGGAGAAGGGCGAGGTCCTGCGCAGCGTGGTGGTGTTCTGATGAGCGCCCGCCTCGAGCATCTCGTCACCAGCGGCACGTTCAGCTTGGACGGGCAGACGTTCGACGTCGACAACAACGTGTGGATCCTCGGCGACGACGACGAGGTGATCGTCTTCGACGCCCCGCACGACCCGGACGCCATCGAAGCGGCCGTCGGCGACCGGACCGTCGTCGCGATCGCCTGCACGCACGCCCACGACGACCACGTGCGCTACGCCCCCGAGCTGGCCGAGCGGCTCACGACCCAGGTGCTGCTGCACCCCGAGGACCGGGTCCTGTGGGACCTCACCCACGCGCGGCACGAGCCGGACGGCATGCTGCGCGAGGGACAGGTGCTCGAGGTGGCCGGCACCCGCGTGCACGTGCTGCACACGCCGGGCCACGCGCCGGGCGCGGTCTGCTTCTCGGTGCCGGACCTCGGCGCGGTGCTGTCCGGCGACACGCTGTTCTCCGGCGGGCCGGGGGCGACCGGCCGGTCCTACAGCGACTACTCGACGATCCTGGACTCGATCCGCACCCGGCTGCTCACCCTCCCGCCCGAGACGCGGGTGCTGACCGGGCACGGCGACGAGACCACCGTCGGCGCCGAGGCCCCGTCGTACGACGCGTGGGTCAAGCGGCTCGACAGCTGAGGCCCTCCGTGATCGGCATGATCATGTCGCGACTCGCCGGCGTGTCGCCGGTGATCATGCCGATGCCGCGCGGCGAGCTGCTTCCGGCCCGGTAGGTTGTCATGCTTACTAGGTAGGCGTACTGTCCACCCGTGGACGAGGAGCGCTGGCCGACGGAGTGGCTGCGCGGTGTGCTCGAGCTCTGCGTGCTGGCCGTCGTGGCCGAGGATGAGACGTACGGCTACGCCGTGATCCAGCGTCTCCGCGCTGCTGGGCTCGGCACGGTGAAGGGCGGGACGCTCTACCCGGTGCTCGCCCGCCTCGAGACCGAGGGGCTGCTCACGTCGTCCTGGCGCGACGGCGACAACGGGCCAGGTCGCAAGTACTACGTCGTCACGCCAGCCGGGCGTGCGGCGCTGCACGACCGCGCTGACGGCTGGCGCGCCTTCACCTCGCGGGCAGGCCGCCTGCTCGTTCCCAGGACGGTGGACGCATGACGACGTCGGTCGAGACCTACCGCAACGACCTGCTGCTCGCGCTGCGCCTGCGCGACGTGCCCGGTCCCCGGATCGCGGAGGTGCTCGCCGAGGTGGAGAGCCACGTCGGCGAGACGGCCGAGGACCCGCGGGAGACCTTCGGAAGCCCAGGGGGGTATGCCGAACAGGTCGCCGCGGCCCTCGGGCTGGCCGGCCGCGGCGGTCTGGGCGGCTGGCTGACCGCGCTCAGGGGCGAGGCGGGCCTGCTGGGCCTGCTCGCGCTGGCCGGCGGCTGGCTGCTGCCGACCGGTCTGTTCCACCTCGGCGCCGGGACTACCGGTCCGGCGGGCATCCCCGCAACAGCGCTCATGGCGCTGGGCGCGCTGATCTGGCTGGCCGTGGGCCTGCGCTTGCGCCTGCAGATCAGCGGGACGGCCGACCGGGTGCTCGACCCTCGGACCGGCGCGGACATGGCCCCGGCCACCCCCCGGTGGGCGGGGGCGGTGAGCGTCGGCGCACCGCTGACCGGCCTGGTCCTCTGCTACGTCCTGGGTCTCATGACGCGCTGAGGCACGACCGCCGGAGCTGGTCCCGCACCGACATGGCCCAGGTGCCAGCGCTGCTGTGGAGTGGTGTCAGGCGCCGGCGGCGGCCAGGCGGTAACCGCGCTTGACGACCGTCTGCACCACCGCGCCGGCCGGGCCGAGGGCGGTGCGCAGACGGGCCACGGTCATCTCGACCGCGTGCTCGTCGGCGACCTCGTCGCGCCAGGCAGTGCGCAGGAGGTCGGGGCGGGACAGCACCCGGCCGCCGCTCGCCACCAGTGCGGCCAGGACGCCGGTCTGCCGGGCGGTGAGCCCGACCGGGCGCCCGTCGACGAGCACGACGTGGCCGCGCAGCTCGAGCCGGTGGCCGCCGGCCTCGACCAACCGGGTGCGCCGCGCGGGGAGCTCCTTCACGACGGTGCGGACCAGCGCCCCGAGCCGCGCCCGCTCCGGTTGGACGGTCGGCACACCCCGGCGTTCCAGCGGAGCAGCCGTCACCGGGCCGACGGCCGCGACGAGCACCGGGCCCGAGAGAGCCTGCAGCAGTGCGTCTTCGCGTCCTTCCTCCCGTGCGACGGTGAGCAGGCTCGCCACCGCCGGCGCGCTGGTGAAGGTCACGCAGTCGACCGCCTGGGCGACGACCTGCTCGACCAGCCGGCGCAGCGGCCGGACGTCCTCGGCCGGCAGCCAGCGGTAGACCGGCACCTCCACCACCTCGGCGCCCGCGGCGCGCAAGGCGGAGGTGAAGTCGGGAAGCGGCTCGCCGAGCCGCAGCCCGGCGCCGCGGCGCCCCCGCCCACCCGCCACAAACAACCGGGCGCGCACCACGACC
>JAJAYV010000220.1 GCA_026786045.1 Frankiaceae bacterium
ACCGGCGCGGGCGGCAGAGCGCTGCGCTGCTCGTCGTCACCGAGGGCGGCGGCTACGGCGGCGGCAGCGACGTGCTCGTCGACCTGCGCGCCGACGACCATGTCGCGCCCGTCGCCGCACTGCTGCGGCTGCTCGCGCTGCACGACCTCTACTTCGGCAAGGCCGACCCGGCCGACCTGCGCCCGCTCGAGGGCGAGCTCGCGCGGGAGGTCGACGCGGCGCTGCGCGCGCTCGGCCACGACGGCGACGGCAGCCTGGACGACCGCCTGTTCGACTGGATGGGCTGGGAGAACTACGAGGAGCGGCACGTGCCCGGTGCGATCGACCCGGTGGTGCTGGTCAAGCTGCTCGAGGCGGTGCCGGGCACATGAGCGTGCTCGCGCTCGACGTCGGCACGACCGGCGTGACGGCCCTGGTCGTGTCCGACATCGGAGCGGTGCTGAGCCGCGGCTACGAGGAGTTCCCGCAGCACTTTCCCCGGCCGGGCTGGGTGGAGCACGAGCCGGAGGAGATCTGGCAGGCGACGCTGGCCGCGGCCCGCACCGCGCTCGCGACCGACGTCGAGCCGGTGACGTGCGTCGGCGTCACCGACCAGCGCGAGACCGCCGTGCTGTGGGACCGGAGCACGCTGGCCGCCCCCCGCCGCGCGATCGTGTGGCAGGACCGGCGCACCACCGCGCTGTGCGAGGCGCGCAAGGACGCCGGGCAGGAGGAGCGGGTCGCCGCGCTCACCGGCCTGCGGCTAGACCCGTACTTCACCGCGACCAAGCTGTGCTGGCTGGCCGAGAACGACCCGCGCAGCTGGGCCGGCGTTGTCGAGGGCCGCACCGTCGTGGGCACCGTCGACGCCTACGTCGTGTCGCGCCTGACCGGCGGCCGGCGCTTCGTCACCGACGCCTCGAACGCCAGCCGCACCCTGCTGTTCGACCTGCGCGCGGGCGCGTGGAGCGAGGAGCTCTGCGAGTTGTTCGGCGTGCCGATGAGCGCGCTGCCCGAGGTCGTCCCGTCCTACGGCGAGGTCGGCCGGACCGACCCGCAGGCCTTCCTCGGGCTCGACGTCCCGGTGGCCGGCATCGCCGGCGACCAGCAGGCCGCGCTGTTCGGGCAGGGCTGCTTCGAGGCCGGCCGCAGCAAGTGCACCTACGGCACAGGCTCCTTCGTGCTCGTCAACACGGGCGCCACCCCCGTGCTGTCGGACCGCCTGCTCACGACGGTCGCCTGGATGGAGCCGGACGGGTCGCTGGTCTACGCCCTCGAGGGGGCGGTGTTCGTCACCGGCGCGGCGGTGCAGTGGCTGCGCGACGGGCTGCAGCTCATCGGCAGCGCGGCGGAGGTCGAGGCGCTGGCGCGCACCGTGCCGCACAGCGACGGGGTCGTCTTCGTGCCGGCGCTCACCGGTCTCGGCGCGCCGCACTGGGATCCCGACGCGCGCGGCACCGTGCTGGGCATCACCCGCGGCACCACCCGCGCCCACCTCGCTCGCGCCACGCTGGACGCCATCGCCTTCGAGGTGCGCGACGTCGTGGACGCGATGACCGACGAGGCCGGGCTGTCGATCCCGAGCCTGCAGGTCGACGGCGGCGCATCGGCCAACGACCTGCTCTGCCAGCTGCAGGCCGACCAGCTCGGCGTCCCCGTGCAGCGCCCGCAGGTGCTCGAGACGACCGCCCTCGGCGCCGCCTTCCTCGCCGGACTCGGCACCGGGGTCTGGTCCTCCCCCGCCGAGCTCGCCGACGTGTGGCAGCTCGACCGCCGCTTCGAGCCGACCGCGGGCGCGCGCGACGACGGCACGCACGCGCGCTGGTCCGAGGCCGTCCAGCGGGCGAAGGGCTGGGCCTCGGCCGTACCTGGTCACAAGTGACCATCGAGCCGGCCGGCCGCGCGGTCGATGCAATTCCCCTGGCGAGGTGCGTCCTACGTACGAGGGAGGCCGCAGGTGCGGGAGCTCGACGAGTACACCGCGTGGCGGGCGGTCGCCGCGCTGCTGCGCGACCCGGCGGCGACGGTGGGCGCCATCGCCCTCAACGGCCTGTTCGCCGACCTGCCCGCCGAGCTCGCCCACCTCGAGCCGCGCCGGATGGCGGGCCGGTCAGCCCTTGACCTCGTGCAGCCTGGCGACAAGGGCGCTGTCATCCTCGCCTTCGAGCGGGCCACGACCGACGGGGGCTCGCAGGTCGACGTCGGGCTCCGCAAGCCGTCCGCTTCTTCCAGCGGCACGCTCCACTTCGCCGACCTGCGCGAGCGGCTCGGTGTCGTCGTCGGCGTGCTTGTGCCGTCCGTGCAGCCGGCCCGTCTGGCCGTCGCCTTCCCCGACGGCGACCTGGCCGAGCGCCCCCGCTTCGCCCGGGTCGCCAAGAACGAGTTCTCGCGCTTCGTCGAGGTCGACGACGCGTGGTGCCAGATGCTCGGCTGGACCCGCGAGGAGCTGCTCGGCTCGCGCTCCCTGGACCTCATCCACCCCGACGACCAGGACCTGGCGGTCGCCTCCTGGATGGACCTGCAGGGCACCCCCGGCCTCGGCCGGCGCGTACGGCTGCGGCACCTGCGCAGCGACGGCAGCTGGGCGTGGTTCGAGGTCACCAACCACAACCTCATGGAGGACCCCGAGCACGGCTGCGTCCGCTGCGAGATCGTCGACATCAGCGAGGAGATGGCGGCGCACGAGCAGGTGCGCGCCCGGGAGCAGCTGCTGCACCGGCTCGCCGAGGCGCTGCCCGTCGGCGTCGTCCAGCTCTCCGCCGACGGCAGCGTCGTCTACTCCAACCGCCAGCTCCCGGAGCTGCTGGCCTTCCCCGTCTCGACGCTCGCGGACCTGCTGGCAGCGGTCGCCGGCGACGACCGGGCGAGCGCCGAGGCGGCGTTCCGGTCGGTCCTGGACGGCGCCAGCGACGCCGACGTCGAGGTCGCCCTGGCGCGCGAGGACCTGCGCTGGTGCGCGGTGTCGGTCCGCCGCCTCGACGACGGCGCCGGCACCACGACCGGCGCGGTCGGCTGCCTGACCGACACCACCGACAGCGCGCGGCTGCGGAACGAGCTCAGCCAGCAGGCCACCGTCGACCCGCTCACCGGAGCGCACAACCGGGCCGGCAGCGACGCCGCCCTCGCGGAGGCCTTCGCGGCTCCCGGGGCAGGCGTCGCCGTGCTCTTCGTCGACCTCGACGACTTCAAGACCGTCAACGACGAGCTCGGCCACGAGGCCGGCGACCGGCTGCTCGTCGACGTCGCGGACGCGCTCCGCACCGCCTGCCGCAGCGGCGACACCGTCGGCAGGGTCGGCGGCGACGAGTTCCTCGTCATCTGCCGCGACGTCGGCCAGGAGGCCGCCCGTGCCCTGCACGCACGCGTCGAGGCGGGGCTGCCCGACGGCACCGCCAGCGTCGGGCTCGCCTGGACGCCCGCCGGGCAGAGTTCGGCCCCTGAGCTCGTCGCCCGGGCCGACACCGCGATGTACGCGGCGAAGTCGCGGCGCGACGCCGCGGTCCCCCGCCCGCGCACCCCGACGGTCCCCGCCCTCGGCGAGGGCCCGGGTCTGTCTCAGTCGGCGAGCCCGCGCTCCACGGCGTAGCGGACGAGCTGCGCGCGGTTGTGCAGCGCGAGCTTGCTCAGGGTGTTCTGGACGTGGTTCTCCACGGTGCGGTGCGAGAGCACCAGCCGCTCGGCGACCTGCCTGGCGGTCAGCCCCTTGGCGACCAGGCGCAGCACCTCGGTCTCGCGCGGGGTGAGCTTGGGCGCGGCGTCGTCCGCGGCTGTGCGCCGGTACTCCCCCAGCACCAGACCGGCCAGCCCCGGCGTGAAGACGGCGTCGCCGGCGGCGGTGCGGCGCACCGCGTCGACCAGCTCGGCGGCGCTGGCCGACTTGACCAGGTAGCCGGTGGCGCCGGCCTTCACCGCCTCGAGCACGTCGGCCTGCTCGCCCGAGGCCGACAGCACCAGCACCTTCGTGCTGCCGGCGACCGCGCGAGTCACCTCGACGCCGGTCAGCCCCGGCATCTGCAGGTCGCAGACCAGCACGTCGGGCGCGGTGGCCCGGCAGACCCGCACGGCCTTCTCGCCGTCACCGGCCACACCGACGACGACGAGCCCGGCGGCGGCCAGGTCGCGCTCGACGGCGTCACGCCAGATCGGGTGGTCGTCGGCGACGACGACGCGCAGCTCAGGGTTGCCGCGGGCCGGCTCATCGAGGGACACGCAGCTCCACCTCCGTCCCCTGGCCGGGAGCGCTCACGACCTCGACCGTCCCACCGAGGTCCTGTACCCGGCCGCGAATCGACTGCGCCACGCCGAGCCGGCCGTCCGCCGCAGCCTGCGCGAGCCGGCCGGGGGCGATGCCGGGGCCGTCGTCGCGCACGGTGACGGTGACGGCGTCCGGCTCGTCCTCGACCAGCAGCCACGCGCTGCCGCCGCCGTGCTTGCGCGCGTTGTCGACAGCGGCGGCGGTCGCAGCGGCCAGCTCGCGGGCGGTGGCGGCGGGGAGCAGCACCGGCGTCGCCGGCGCGGCCAGGTGGAGGTCGGCCCCGGACGGCAGCAGCGGCCGCAGGTCGGCCTCGCCGACGGGTACCGCGACCGCCGGTCCGGCGACCAGCCGGCGCAGCGCACCCTCCTGCTCCGCCGCCAGGCCGGCCAGCTCCGGGTCGGTGGAGCGCCGCGATACCAGCGCGAGGGCCTGCAGCACCCCGTCGTGGACCGAGCGCGACAGCCGCTCGCGCTCGGCAGCGGCAGCCTGCAGCTGGACCGCGGCGGCGTAGGCCCGCTCGGCCCGGCGGGCGAGGGTGACGACGTAGCCGACGACGGTCCCGACGAGCAGGAGCAGCACGACGCTGTTGACGGTCGCCTGGCCGGGGTCGCCGCGCTCGACGACCGCGGCTGCCCCAATGACGACGGCCGCCGAGGCGCCGCCGACCCAGCCGCGGTGCACCGCCCAGGCGATGACCGGCGCGGCCGCCCAGCTCACCGACACCGTCGGGTCGCCCTCGGCGATCCGTTCGGCGGTGAGCACCGCCCGCGACGACAGCACCGCCGCGGCGGTCAGCGCGAGGTCGGTGAGCAGCAGCGGCCAGCCGCGCCGGCGCGGGTCGGCGTAGAGGAACGCCGCGAGCGCGGTCCAGACCGCCATGCCCGCCAGGACAGCCCAGCCCAGGCCCGGCCGGGCGTAGGTGTCGGTGTAGACGGCCATCGAGCCGGCGGCGTAGAGCAGCGCGGCGACGCGGTAGACGGCGATGGCCCGCCACAGGGCGGTGTCGAGCCGCACCCGGGTCGGCTAGCTGGCGCGGCGGGCGGCGACGGGGGCGTCGCTGCTGACGAGCGCCTCGCGCGCCGCGCTCCTGGCGTCCTCGATGTCGGCCTTGGCCTTGGTGGCGTAGGTGTCGACGTACTCCTGGCCGGACAGCACCATCAGCTCGTACATGATCTCGTCGGTGATGGAGCGCAGCACGAAGCGGTCGCCCTCCATGCCGGCGTAGCGGCTGAAGTCCAGCGGCTTGCCGATCCGGAGCTCGATCTTGCGGCCGATCTTGGGCATCCCGCCGCCGCCGGGCTGCACGGCCGCCATGCCGATGAGGCCGACCGGGATGACCGGGACGCCGGCCTCGAGAGCCATGCGCGCGACGCCGGTCTTGCCGCGGTAGAGACGCCCGTCGGGCGAGCGGGTGCCCTCGGGGTAGAGGGCGAGCAGGTCGCCCGCCTCGAGCACCCGCAGGCCGGTGCGCAGTGCCGCCTCCGACGCGGCCCCGCCGGCGCGGTCGATAGGGATCATCCCCACGCCGGAGAAGAACTGCCGGGACAGCCAGCCCTTGGGGCCCTTGCCGGTGAAGTAGTCGCTCTTGGCCAGGAAGGTGATGCGGCGCGGCACAACAAGCGGGATCATGAAGTTGTCGAGAAAGGTCGTGTGGTTGCCGGCCAGGATCGCCGCGCCCTGCGCGGACAGGTTCTCGGCCCCGGTGATGTAGGGGCGGAAGAACAGCTTCAGCAGAGGGGCCAGCACGGCCTTCACGAGCCAGTAGCCCATGACCCTCCTCCGCTTCGACCCGACTGTGTGCCCGCACCCTACGGTCGTCGTCGCGCTCGCGGCAACGACCCTCGCCTGCCCGTCGCGGCGTGCGACGATGACCGCGGCCGCTGCGCGCGACCACCCCACCGTGACGACCTGCGACCGCTTGGGAGCCGACGTGTCCACTGCCCCCTCCGACGGCGGGATCCTGCCCGGCGCCGAGCCGGTCGACCTGCCCGGCGGCCCCGTCGGCGCGCTGCTGTGCCACGGCTTCACCGGCACGACGCAGAGCATGCGGCCCTGGGCCGAGCACCTCGCGGCCGCAGGCCTGACGGTCAGCGCACCGCGCCTGCCCGGCCACGGCACCCGCTGGCAGGACATGAACCGCACCCGCTTCTCCGACTGGTACGGCGAGCTCGAGCGCAGCTTCGACGACCTGCGCGCCCGCTGCGAGAGCGTCTTCGTCATGGGCCTGTCGATGGGCGGCACGCTGTCGCTGCGACTGGCCGAGCTGCGGGGCGCGCAGGTCGCCGGCGTCGTCGTGGTCAACGCTTCGCTCGCCTCCGAGCGCAAGGACGTCAAGCTCGCGCCCTACCTCGCCAAGGTGCTCCCGTCGATGCCCGGCATCGCCAGCGACATCAAGAAGCCCGGCGTCAACGAGCTGGCGTACGACAAGGTGCCGCTGCGCGCCCTCGTCTCGCTGCAGAAGGCGTGGCCGGTGGTGGTGCAGGACCTGCACCGGATCACCGCGCCGATGCTCGTCTTCCGCAGCCGCACCGACCACGTCGTCGAGCAGGTCAGCGGGCGCGTGCTGCTCGAGGGCATGGTGCACGGGACCGTGGAGGAGCGGGTCCTGGAGGACAGCTACCACGTCGCCACGCTCGACAACGACGCCCCGGAGATCTTCGCGGGCAGCCTCGACTTCGTCCTCGCGCACTCCTCTGCCGCCGCGGGCTGATGGACGACTCGCCCGCCCGCGGCCGCCGCGGCAACGGCCTGCAGTCCGCCGACTGGGGCGCCCTGGTCGACCTCGACCCGCGCCTGTCCGAGGCGCTGCTGGCCAGCCTGGCCAGCGCCGGGGTCGCGGCCTACGTCGAGCCTGCGCTCGGGTCGAACACCTTCACCCGCGCCGCCACGCTGCCGGACCGCCCGCTGGACCGGCTGTGGGTCGACCCGTCCCGCGCCGACAGCGCCCGCGCCGTCGTGGGCGCCGAGGTGGCCGACCTGACCACGCTGCTCGCCGAGCAGGACCCGGGCGCGACCGCGCACGGGCTGGTGCAGCCGGTGCCGCGC
>JAJAYV010000221.1 GCA_026786045.1 Frankiaceae bacterium
CCCCCCCCGGGCGCCGCTCCGGGCCCGCGGGGGGCCCCGGGGCCCGCTCGGCGGCCCCCCCCGGACCGGTCAGCGGCGCAGCAGTCCGAGCAGGGTCTTGCCGACGTGGATGCCGACGGCGGTGACGGCCATGCCGATCACCCCTGCCGTGAAGCCCGCGGCCTGCCGCACGCGGACCTCGGCGGGCCGCTCCTCGCGCACCAGCGTCGCCGTGCCGCCGCTGCCGACACCCGCGCCGACGGCCACCGGGAGGGCGCTGCCGGACTTCAACGCGTCCACGCGCCGGCCGCCGCGGTCCCCGGGACCCTGCTCGTCGGCGGAGCCGCGGCCCTCGGGCACGTCCTGCGACGGCGTCACGCCCTGGACAGCGGCAGCGAGCGGGCTAGGCGCACCGTCCTCCTGGAGCGTCGGCGGGGAGTCCGGGTCCTGGTCGGCGAACTCGGTCGGGATGCCGGCCTCGCGGGCGGTCTGGGCGTTGGCGGTCCCGGACGGCTCGATGTCGGAGTCGTACGGCGCGGTGACCGTCCAGGCGGCGCAGATCAGCAGCATCCGGCTGACGATGTTGATCCAGACCAGCAGGCCGACGATGACCGCGAAGCTGCCGTAGAGCGCGTTGTTCTCGGTCGTGCGCTCGATGTAGAGCGCGCCGACCCGCTTGAGGACCTCGAAGAGCACGGCGGCGAGCAGCGCGCCTTTGAAGACCCGGCGGAACGGCGACTGCACCTTCGGCAGCCGCCAGAACAGGAACAGGAACAGGGCGGCGCTGGTCGCGACGCCGAGCAGCAGGCCGACGACCCAGGTGAGTGCGGTCGCCACGGGTCGACCCTCGAGCCGGACCAGCTCGAGCGCGTAGCCGGAGAAGGCACCGGTCAGGGCAGAGACCGCGACGGAGAGCAGCACGGTCACGCCCAGGCCGAGCAGGACGACGACGTCCTTGGCCTTCTTGACCAGGAAGTTTCCCTCTTTGACGTTGTGGTGCCAGATCGTGCGGATCGCCTCGCGCAGCGCGTCGACCCAGCCCAGACCGGAGTAGAGCAGGCCGACAAGGCCGAGGAGACCGGCCGCCCCGGCCTTGCGGTCGTTGGTGAGGATCTCCTCGAGCTGGAGCTGGTCGGCCAGGCCCGGCGCGTAGTTGTTGACCTCGCGCACGACGGTGCCGACCGCCTCGTCGCCGAGGGCGTAGCTCAGCACCGACGTCGCCAGCGCCAGGATCGGGAAGAAGGACAGGAAGCCGAAGAAGGTGACGGCCGCGGCCTGCCGGTCGCCGGCGTCGGCCTGGTAGCGGCCGAAGGCGCGGACCAGGTGGTCGAGGGCCGGACGCTTCTCGCGCGCGCTCGCGAGCGCCGCCTTGGGACTGGGCATGGCCCGCCCCTACCCGGCTGCGGCCGCGATCAACGGCCCGGCGGCTCCGTCGGACCCGGGAGTCCGGCGCGGCCGAACGGGAAATCGCGCTGCGGCCGCCACACGCCGCCGCGGTCCTGCTCGAACAGCGTGAATCCCCACACGTCGAACTCCGCCTCGTAGCCGGCCAGCGCCTCGAAGGCGCGGTCCAGCGCCGGCTCGGGCAGGTCGTGCGCCACCGTGACGTGCGGGTGGTACGGGAACGTCAGCTCTCGGGCCAGCGGCCCGGAGCGCACCTGTCGCTCCACCCGCTCGCAGGGGGCGATCCCGACGGCCAGCGGGACGAAGACCACCGGCGACACCGGGCGGAAGGTGCCGGAGCCGCGCAGGTGGATGTGGAAGGGCCGCTCGGCGGCGGCGACCAGGCGCAGGTGCTCCTCGACGACCTCGAGCTCCTGCTCCGACAGCGACGTCGGCGGGAGCAGCGTGACGTGCGGCGGTATGCCGCCGGCGTTCGGGTCGCCGAGGCGCTCGCGCCAGCCCTGCAGCTCGCTGGTGAAGGGCTCCGGGATGCCGATCGCGACGCCGAAGTCGCGCCGCGCCGTCACAGCACCGGGGCGAGCAGCCCGACGCGCTCGCGGACCGCATCCATCGTGGCGACGGCGGTCTCGCGGGCCCGGGCGGCGCCGTCGGCGAGCACCCGGTCGAGCTCAGCCGGGTCGGCGACGAGCTCGTCGTACCGCGCCCGGACGGGGGCGAAGAGCTCGACGACGGCCTCGGCCACGGCGGCCTTGAAGTCGCCGTAGCCCTTGCCCTCGTACTCCCGCTCCAGGTCGGGGACGGGTGCGCCGGTCGCGACGGACAGGATCGTCAGCAGGTTCGTGATGCCGGGCTTGTCGTCGGCGGCGACGACCTCGCGACCCGTGTCGGTGACCGCGCTCTTGACCTTCTTGGTGATCGCCTGCGGGTCGTCGAGCACCCACACCGTGCCGCTGCCGCCGATGCTCTTGCTCATCTTGCGGGTGGGGTCCTGCAGGTCCTTGATGCGCTCGCCCGCCCGGCCGGCGTAGGCGCCCGGGAGCACGAACGTCTCGCCGTAGCGTGCGTTGAAGCGCTGGGCGAGGTCACGGGTGAGCTCGAGGTGCTGGCGCTGGTCCTCACCGATCGGGACCGAGTCGGCCTGGTACATGAGGATGTCGGCGGCCTGCAGGACCGGGTAGGTGAACAGCCCGACCGATGCCCCCGAGGAGGAGTGGCTGCCCTTCTCCTTGAACTGCGTCATCCGGCTGGCCTCGCCGAAGCCGGTCAGGCAGCCCAGGACCCACGCGAGCTCGGCGTGCTCGCGGACGTGGCTCTGCGCGAAGACGGTGCTGCGCTCGGGGTCCACCCCCAGCGCGAGCAGCTGCGCGACCGACTGGCGGGTGCGCTCGCGCAGCTTGTCGGGCTCGGGCAGCTCGGTGAGCGCGTGCAGGTCGGCGAGGAAGAACGAGCAGTCGCTCTCGTCCTGCATGGCGGCCCAGTGCCGCACCGCGCCGACGTAGTTGCCGAGCTGGAAGCTGTCGCCGGTGGGACGGATCCCGGACAGCACGCGGGACGGTCGGCCGAGCTTGGCCGCGCGGGACTCGGACATGACCTGCATCCTGTCACCGTGTGGGACGTCGTGGTCGTGGGGGCTGGGCCGTCCGGCAGCGCCGCCGCCCTCTCGGTGCTGCAGGCCCGACCCGGCGCACAGGTGCTGCTGCTGGACCGCAGCGAGTTCCCGCGCGACAAGTCCTGCGGAGACGGCGTCGCCCCGCACGCGCTCGACGAGCTGAGCAGGCTGGGGGTCGCTGACCTGCTGGCCGACCGGGTCCCCGTACGCCGGCTGCGCATCGTCGCGCCGGACGGCTCGGTCGTCGCCAAGCCGCTGCGCCGACCGGACGTCGTCGTGCCGCGCACCGTCCTGGACGCTCGGCTGGTAGGTGCCGCCGTCGACCGCGGCGCCGTGCTGCGCCAGCACACCGTCCGGCGCGTCGAGGTGCGGCCGGACGCCGTTGTGCTCGACGGCGAGATCGCCGCCCGGGTGGTCGTAGCGGCCGACGGGGCCAACGGCGTCGTACGCCGCCGGCTGGGCCTCGGCCGGCAGCCGGCCCGGGCGACCGCGGTCGCGGTCCGGGGCTACGCGGTGGCACCGGCCGGGGAGCCGGAGCAGGCGATCCTGCTGTCGAGGCGTGACTGGCCGGCCTACGCCTGGTCCTTCGCCGCAGGTGACGGCACTGCCAACGTCGGCTTCGGGATGCTGCTCCCGGCGCTGCAGGCCAAGCAGCGGGGCGGGCGCGAGGAGCTGTACGCCGGTCTGGCCGAGCTGCTGCCCGGCGTGCAGGCGGAGCGGCTGGTCACCCACCACCTGCCACTGTCGACCGCACGGCCCGTCCAGCCGTCCGGCCGGGTGCTCCTCGTCGGCGATGCCATGTCTCTCATCAACCCGTTGACCGGCGAGGGCATCTACTACGCCCTGCTGTCCGGCCGGCTGGCGGGCGCGGCCAGCGGGGCGGCCGACCCGGGCGCGGCCTACGGCGCGGCGCTGCGGCACGCGCTCGGCCGCCACCTGTGGCAGCCCGCAATGCTCGCCCCCGCCCCAGAGCGAGCCGGGCTGGTCGACGCCCCCGTGGCCGCGCCCCCCCCGGCGG
>JAJAYV010000222.1 GCA_026786045.1 Frankiaceae bacterium
CCCGTCGCGCGTGTCGGTGATGAGGGGCAGGCGGCCCAGACGGTCGCCGGTCACCCGTCCGGCCCGCTCACGACGACGCCACCGCCCGGCGTGCCCGCAGCGCGCCGGGCAGGGCCACGGCGACGGTGAGCAGCGAGGCGACGGTCAGGCTCACGATCGAGGCGGACAGCCCGGAGGCGGCGGAGATGCCGAGGTCCTCCTGCCGCGCCGCCCACCACGATGTCCACCCGGCACCGAAGCCGAAGAAGAAGGTGGGGGTCGTCAGCTGGTAGGCCACGAAGCCCGCGGCCCACGGCAGCAGCAGCGGCAGGCGGGCGGGGGCGTCGTCCGAGACGTCCCAGGCGCCACGGGGGAGCAGGTGGTAGGCGACGAGGAAGACCCCCGCGAGCGGCACGAACACCGCTCCGAGCAGGAACAGGAACGGCTCGTACGCCACGACGTCCAGGGTGAGGGCCAGCGTGGTGGCGGTGAGCCCGACCAGCAGCGCCATCACCCGGCGGTCGAGGCGCGAGACGACGTTCTGCGTCGACACGGCTGTGGAGTAGATGTTGGCGAAGGCCTCGTCGACCTCCACCGTGACGAGCACGAGCACGGCGAGCAGGCCGAGCGGCACCGCGAGCAGCGCGTCGATGACGTCGAGCCCCACCGCGCCGTACGCCGCGAGGGCGAGGACGCCCAAGGTGAACATGACGAAGTTGGCGGCGCCGTAGCCGCCGGCGCTGCCGAGGAAGGCGGTGCGTGGGTCGCGGGCGTGCCGCGTGTAGTCGGCGGCGAGCGGGAACCACGAGACCGGCAAGGCGATGACGATGTCGACCGCGGACCAGAACGAGCCGGCGCCGCCCTCGGTGACGGGCGTCAACGGCTCGCGCAGGACGCGGGCGAACAGGTAGGCGACCGCGGCCAGCGCGGCCCAGACGGCGTAGCGCGCGAGCACCCGCACGACGCCGAGGGGCCGCATCGCCATCGCAGTGGCGAGCGTCCCGGCAGCCAGCACGAAGGGCCAGCGCGGCGCGTCGAGGGCACGGGAGGCCGCCTCGGCGATGACGACGATCTCGAAGGTCGCCCAGCCGGCGCACTGCAGGACGTTCAGCGCCGTCGGCAGGTAGGAGGCGCGGCGGCCGAGCAGACCGCGCATCATCACCATGGCCGGCACCCGCTCGCGCGCAGCCGGGGCCGCGGTCAGGCCGAGCAGCACGGCGCCGATCACGGAGCCGACCGCGATGGCCAGCACGGTCACCCCCAGCGGCCGGCCGGCCAGCACCACGAAGGCTGCGGCCACGGGCAGCAGCAGGCTGATGCCGAGGTTGGCCCACAGACCGAAGGTGTCGCGCAGCCCGAGCCCGGAGGGCGCCGGCTCGGTCAGGGTGAACGGCGCTTCACCGGACGACCGGTCGGCGTGGGCAGCAGTGCCGACGGGTGGAGCGCTCATGCGGACGTGCTCATTCGTGTCTCCCTACGCCGGCATGACCCGGACAGGTTCAAGCGGTCGACGGCGCGTCAGCCGTCCTCTCAGCCCGGTCGGCCCGGGCTCCCGCACACAACGCTGTGACACTACGCCAGCGACCTATCCTGCGCGCATGTCGCACACCGCAGACCTCGTCGAGCGGCACGCCGACCGCTGGGAGGCGGCGACCCGTCACCCGTTCCTGGCCGGTGTGCGCGACGGCGCCCTACCCGTAGCGGCGCTCGACACCTGGCTTGCGCAGGACGCGCTGTTCGTCGCCGACCTGCTGGCCTTCCAAGCGCGCCTGCTCGCTCGCGCCCCACGGCCCGCACAGGCGGTCCTGGCGGCCGGCGCCGTGGCGCTGGTCGCGGAGTTGGACTGGTTCGAGGGCCTGGCCGCCGACCGGGGTCTGGACCTCGGCGCCCCGCCGCTCGCGGCGACGCGCGACTACGCCGCGCTGCTGTCCCGGCTCGACGCCGCGCCGTACGCCGACGCCGTCGGCGGCCTGTGGGTCGTCGAGCGGGTTTACCTCGACGCCTGGTCCTCGGCGCTTCCCGGGGCGGACGGCTTCGCCGAGCTCGTCGAGCACTGGACCACTCCGGGCTTCGCCGCCTACGTCGCCGCGCTGCAGGCCCTGTCAGAGCAGGCCGGGCCGCCCGACGAGACGCTCGTCGTGCAGGTGCTCGACCAGGAGGCGGCGTTCTGGCAGATGGTGCTGGACGGGCCCGACGTCCCGGCGCAGACGCGGGCCGCGCGGTGAACCTCGCCGCTCGCCTCTGGCAGGGCAGCGCCGACCAGGCGGCGGCAGCGCGTGCGCACCCGTTCGTGCAGCGGATCGGCGACGGGTCGCTGCCCCTGCCCGCCTTCCAGGTCTACGTCGCGCAGGACGCCTTCTTCCTCGAGTGCTTTGCCCGCGCGTACGCGCTCGCGCTCGCCCGCAGCCCCGACCGGGAGGCGCTTTACGCCTTCGCCGACCTGCTGGCCGGCGCGCGCGACGAGCTGCGCCTGCACGCCGGCTACGCCGAGCAGTGGCAGGTCGAGACCGCCGCGACGGTGCCGCTGCCGGCGACGACGGCCTACACCGACTTCCTGCTCGCGACGGCCTCGCTGGGCGGCGTCGGCCAGACCTGTGCGGCGATGGCGCCGTGCATGCGGCTGTACGCCCACCTCGGCTCGTCGTTGGACGCGCGTGCGGCGGGGCCGTACGGCGAGTGGGTCCGGACCTACGCCGATCCTGCGTTCGAGGAGCTGGCGGCCGTCCTCGAGCGGCTGCTGGACCGCTACGCCGAGGACGTGCCGGCCACCGCAGCGGCCTACCGGCGCGCGATGGACCTCGAGCTCGCCTTCTTCGACAGCGCCTGGCGGTCGGCGTGAGCGGCCCCGTCGACCGCGCCGACGCGGCGCCCGTCCCCAAGGGGGCGCACCCCGAGCCGCCGACCGCCGAGGTCGTCGGCGCCGCGAGTCCGTCGTGGGCACTCTGACGGTCCGGCGCTCGCTGCCCTAGGCGCGCCGCCGCACGCTCGGCGCATGGTGCTTCGCCGACCACTTCGGCGGGCTCGCAGTGGGACCCGACGGCGGCATCGACATCGGGCCGCACCCGCACACCGGCCTGTCGACGGTCACCTACCTGCTCGACGGGCAGGTGCTGCACCGCGACAGCCTGGGCCAGTGAAGTCGCCGACCTGCTCCGCGACGCCGGGGACCGCTGGCATCGCACCGGTCCGACGCACGACAGCCCGGACGCTCGCACCCCGCCCGGCGAGGGCAGCGCACAGGCGCGACCCGACCAGGCCGTTGGCCCCGGTGACGACAACGATCACGCGCAGTGTTCTCGGCGCGCAGAGATCGATGACCTTCAGTTCCGCGTAGCTCCCGTCGATCGTGTGGGCGGAGGTGTGCGAGATGACCATCGACTCGTACGAGGTGGGCGGGCTGACGACGTCCAGGCTGTCCACCGCCGTGCTCGACTCGTTGCCCGACGCGACGGCGGTCGTGGACAGGACCGGCCGCATCGTGTCGGTCAACCACGCCTGGCGGATGTTCGCGATGGACAACGGCGGGCGCCCGGAGACGACCGGTGTGGGGGTGGACTACCTGGCCGTGTGCAGCAGGGCCGCCAAGGCCGGATCCACGGACGCGGTCAGGGTCGCTGACGGCCTGCGCGCGGTGCTCGCTGGAGAGACGGTCCAGAGCGAGCTGGAATACCCCTGCCCGTCACCAGCGGTCGGGCGCTGGTTCCTCCTGCGGATAACCCGGCTCGCCGGACCGCTACCAGGCGCCGTCGTCTCACACGTCAACATCACCCGACGCAAGGCGGCCGAGGAGGTCGTCGCCCACCAGGCGGCCCACGACCCGCTGACGGGCCTGGCAAACCGCAGGCTGTTCGGCACACGCCTCGACGTGGCGCTCGGCAGGCGCGGGGGCGTGCAGGCGCTCGGTGTGCTGTTCCTCGACCTCGATGGCTTCAAGGCGGTCAACGACACCTACGGGCATGACGCGGGGGACGAGGTCCTGCTCACGGCGGCGCACCGGCTGCAGACCGTCCTCGAACCGCAGGACAGCGTCGCGCGGCTGGGCGGTGACGAGTTCGCGGTCCTCGCCCGCCGCTCGTCAGCCGAGGCGCTCGGGCAGTTGCGCGAGCTGGTCTCCGAGGTGCTCGCGGTACCGCACCTGGTCCACGGCCACCTGCTGAACGTCCCGGGCAGCGTGGGCATGACCCTGGCTGCTGCCGGCGAGGCCTCCCCAGTCGTCATGCGCAGGGCCGACGAAGCGATGTACGCGGTCAAGCGAGCCCGGCCACCGCGCCCCCGCTGACGCCCGCTCCGACTCGAGCTCCTCCTGCAGCGAGAGCTTCATACGGTTCGGATGGACCACGCCGGCCTGCACCGCTGCCACGAGTTCGCGGCCGAGCTCGTCGCCGGGCAGGCGGGAACTCGCCGCGCGGACGGGAGCGGCAACGGCGCGAGCACTGGTGGCCGACAAGGCTGCCTTTGCCGCTCCGCTCCGCTCCGCGCAGCGACGATGGCAGCGGTCACTGCGCCCGGGTGGACCGCGTTACCCCGCGGGCTTGGCTCACACTGTGTCCGCGTCGCCGGCGGAGCACCGCGCGGAGGGCGTCGGCGCTGTGGTAACCCACCGAATCGGCCACGGCGGTGGTGCTGAGGTCGGTGGTCGCCAGCAGGTGGACCGCGTGGGTCAATCGGAGCTCTTGCAGGTAGCGAGTCGGACTGCTTTCGAGTGCGTCCGCCATGACGCGTTGCAACGTACGTTCACTGGTCCCGATGGCGCGGGCGATGACGCCGATCGTTGGGGACTCGCGCAGGTGAGCGCGGGCGTACCTTTCGAAGGCGACCAACAGCGGTGGTGCGACCACCCCACCGAACGTCGTGACCACTCCCACCTGAACGTCGCGACGGCCCGCGACAAGATACGCCGCAGTCAGAACGGCGAGCGCCGGGCTGACCGCGTCGACGAGCGCGAGCGCGAGGTCAAGATGGGCGTAGCCCGCGCCGGCCGTCGTGACGTTGTCGTGTACGACGACCCGCGTCTCGTCGAGGTCGACCTTCGGGTACCGCTCACGGAAGGTGTCGGCGAGCCACCAGCTCGTGGTGGCCCGTCGGCCGTCAAGGACGCCCGCCTCGGCCAGGAAGAAGGTGCCGCTGCAGGCGGCGGCCATCGAGACCCCGCTGGCGTACCACTGTTCGACGTGGACGAGCGCAGGATGGCGTCGCACCACATCGATGACGACGGACGGACTACGCACCCCGATCGACGGCATGACCAACAGCTCGGGAGGGTCAGCGGCCAGTTCCCGCCACGGGAGCGTCGGGACCGACAACCCGTGACCCGTCCGGACCCGACGTCCTCGGCCCACGACCACCACCTCGAACGGCGCGGCTGTCAGACCCGCCTGCAGGTGCAGCACGTTTGCCGTCGTCAGTCCGTCGAGAATGCTCGCGAACCCGGAGTCCAACATCCCGTCGACAGCCAGCACAGCGACTCGCATGGCGTGAACAGTACTCAACGTGGCGGACAGCGACGGTGCAGCACGCGCTGCAGCGAGCACACCAAGCCACGAGGTCTGCAGCAGTGGGCCCTGTCACGCCCTCAAGGAGGAGCCCACATCATGACTGAGGTCACCGCCCACTCAGGTCTGCTGTCGAAGGTCAAGGTGCACGTCGAGGACCCCGGTGGTCCCGGTCGCCCCGTGGTGCTGATCCACGGCTGGCCGCTGTCGGGTGCGTCGTGGTCGGAGCAGATCGCGCCGCTCACGGCCGCTGGGCTCCG
>JAJAYV010000223.1 GCA_026786045.1 Frankiaceae bacterium
CGGCCCCCCCCCCCCCACCCCCCCCCGCCCGGGGTGGCGCCCGTGCCCGTGGTCCCCCCCCCCCCCCCCGCGGCCCCGGCCCACGCGGCCCACGCCGGCCTGGGCCCACCGCTCGCCGCCGGCGTAGGCCGCGAGGACCTGCTCCAGAGAGGTGCCGTCCGGGGCCCCGGTCGCGCTGAGCACCGCGGCGTCGCTGATCTGGGTCTCCCAGCAGCCGCGCCGGCCGCAGCGGCAGTTCTCGCCCCGCGGGTCGACCACCATGTGGCCGATCTCCCCGGCGTAGCCGCCGGCGCCGCGCAGCGGACGGCCGCCGGCGATGATGCCGCCGCCGATGCCGACCTCACCGGCGATGTAGACCAGATCGGACAGGCCCTGGCCGACGCCGCGCAGGTGCTCCGCGCGAGCACCCAGGTCGCCGTCGTTGCCGAGGTCGATCGGCAGCGAGGTGCCCAGGCGCTGGGCGAGCAGCCGACCGAGCGGCACGTCCACCCACTCGAGGTTCGGGGCGAAGCGGACGACCCCGTCGTCCGCGCTGACGGCGCCGCACACGCCGACGCCGATGCCCGCGCAGACACCACCGGCGGGGGCCGCGTCGAGCAGGGCGCGGACCAGCTTCGCCATCCGGGTAACCGTGCGGCGGACGGCGAAGTCGCCCCGCTGCTCGACGTGGCGGCGGTCCTGCACCACCCCGCCCAGCCCGACGCGCAATGCGGTCAGGTGGGCGACCCCGACGTCGAGGGCGATGACGTAGACCGCGTCGGACTCCGGCTCGACGGTGATGGACGGCCGCCCCGCCCCGCCGCGGCCGACCGGCGCCGACTCGCGGACCAGCCCGGCCGCGGCCAGGTCGGCGGTGAGCGTCTTGACGGTGCTGCGGTTGAGCCCGGTGAGCGCGGTGAGGTCGGCGCGCGACGCCCTCCGCCGCGCGTGGAGCAGGCTGAGCAGCGTCGAGAGGTTCCGGCGGCGGACGTCGTCCAGCGAGGCCGGCCCCGGCGGGCCGGTGAGGTCGATCACCGCCACGTCAGGCGCGACCGGTGGCGACGGCCCGCTTGCGCGACAGGGCGTCGACGCTCGCGGCGATGAGCAGCACCACGCCGGTCACCATGAACACCACGCTCGAGGGCTGCCGGAGCAGGCCCATGCCGTTGATGATCACGGCTATGACCAGACCACCGAGCACGGCGTCGAGGACCTTGCCCTTGCCGCCGAACAGGCTGGTGCCGCCGATGACCGCCGCGCCGACCGCGTAGAGCAGCGTCTCGGCGCCGCCCGTCGTCGGGGAGATGGAGTTGTTGCGGCTGGCGAGCAGCAGGCCGGCGACCGCGGCCAGCGACGAGGAGATGACGAAGCAGGCCAGCTTGACGCGCTGGACGTTGATGCCGGCGCGGCGGGCCGCCTCGGCGTTCCCGCCGACGGCGTAGACGTGCCGGCCGAACGACGTCCGGGTCAGGACGAAGTTCAGCGTGACCAGCAGGACGAGCAGCAGGACGACGACGACCGGCACGCCCTTGATCGAGGTGAGCGCGGCGTTGCGGCTGCGCTCGGTGCTGAGGTACGCGGTAGCAGCCCCCAGCAGGACGGCGAGCACGACGACCTTGGCCACGACCACCGACAAGGCGTCTGCGTGCAGACCGCCGGCGCGGCGCACGGAGGCTCGCCGCAGCGCCGCCGCGGCGTACGCCCCGACGACGAGCACCGCCAGGGTCCAGCCGGCCCAGACCGGCAGCGTGTCGTTGTTCAGCGACAGCAGGGTCTCGTCGCGGACCGGGATGGTGCCCCCCTCGCCGATGATCGCGAGCAGGACACCCTGCAGGCCGAGGAAGGCCGCGAGGGTGACGACGAAGGACGGGATGCCGAGCCGCGCGACGAGCAGTCCGATGCACAGCCCGATGAACGCACCGGTGAGCACACCGGCGAGGACCGCCAACGGCCACGACTGGCCCTGCCGGGTGAGCACGACGGCCATCACCGCCCCGGAGGTGCCGGCGGTGAAACCGGCCGACAGGTCGATCTCGCCGAGCAGCAGGACGAAGACCAGCCCCATGGCGATGACCATGACGGCTGAGCTCTGGTTGATGAGGTTGGCGAAGTTGAAGGCGTTGGTGAACTGCGCCGGACGCAGCGCGGAGAAGACGATGACCAGCGCGACCAGCCCGAGGACCGCCGGCAGGGAGCCGACGTCGCCGCCGCGCACCTTGTCGGTGTAGGCGCGGACGGTGCTGCCGAGGGTGGGCGGCTCCTCGCGCGGGATCTCCTGAGCCGGCGGGACCGGGACGCTGGTGGTGGTCACGGCGAACCTCCGTCGCTCAGGGGTCCGGTGGGGTCGGCGGCGAGCGACGGGTCGGCGGCGAGCACGTCGGCCGCCCCCAGGCCGCGTCCGCCGGAGCGGCCGGAGGTGATGAGCTCGACCACCTCGTTGCGGGTGACCTCCTCGGTCCGCACCTGCGCGGCCATCTTGCCGAGGTAGAGGACCGCGATGCGGTCGGCCACCTGGAAGACGTCGTTGAGGTTGTGGCTGATGAGCACCACGCCCAGGCCGTTGTCCGCCAGCCGGCGGACAAGCTTGAGCACCTGCTCGGTCTGCGCAACGCCCAACGCCGCCGTCGGCTCGTCGAGGATGACGACCTTGGAGTTCCAGATGACCGACCGGGCGATGGCGACGGTCTGCCGCTGCCCGCCGGACAGGCTGGCGACCTGCTGCCGGATCGACTTCACGGTCCGGACCGACAGCCCGGCCAGGGTCTCCTTGGCGCGGCGCTCCATGGCGGCCTCGTCCAGGCGCCCGCCCTTGGTGATCTCACGGCCGAGGAACAGGTTGTGGACGATGTCGAGGTTGTCGCACAGCGCGAGGTCCTGGTAGACGACTTCGATGCCGAGCGCGTTCGCATGCTTGGGGTTGGTGACGGTGACCGGCTTGCCCTCGAAGAGGTACTCGCCGTCGTCGAAGGCGTAGATGCCGGCGATGCCCTTGATGAGGGTGCTCTTGCCGGCGCCGTTGTCCCCGACCAGCGCCAGGACCTCACCGGGGTGGACGTCGAGGTCGACGCCCTCGAGCACCTGCACAGCACCGAAGTGCTTGTTCACCCCCCGCAGGCTGAGCAGCACGCCGTCGGTCGACGTCGGCGCGGACGGGATGGTGCTCGGCACTGTCATGGCCACCTCGGGGGGAGTCGGACGGACGGGCACCGGGGGGGGGGGGGGGGGCGGGGCGGGGGCGGCGGGCGCCGGGCGCGCCCCGGGGCCCCCCCCTACGCGCGCGGCGAACTCCTCGACATTCTCCTTGATGATCCGGCCGCCGGGGCCGGTGCCCTGAACCTGCCGTAGATCGACGCCTAGCTCCTCGGCGATGCGCCGGGCCACGGGCGAGGCGACCACGCGGCCGTTGTCGTCGGCGCCGCTGGGGGCTGCGTCGGCCGCGAC
>JAJAYV010000224.1 GCA_026786045.1 Frankiaceae bacterium
CGGCTGCACCGTCCCGGGGTGGACACCTGGACCACGCTCACCCGGCGCACACCGCTCTCGCAGGGGGAGCAGAAGGTCGTCTGCTACCTGCCGCTGTTCGCCGCTGCCGCCGCGCACTTCACCTCGGTCGCCGGTGCCGCACCGCACGCGCCGCGGCTCATCCTGCTCGACGACGCGTTCCCCAAGATCGACGTACGGACCCACCCGCTGCTGTTCGGGCTGCTCGTCGACCTCGACCTCGACTTCGTCCTGACCAGCGAGCGGCTGTGGGGCGACCACGAGAACGTCCCGTCGTTGGCGGTCTACGAAGCGCTACGCGCGCCGGGCGAGCGCGGCATCGCGCAGTACCGCTACCACTGGGACGGTTCGACGCTCGAAGGCATCGGGTGAGCCTGCCGGCGTGGCTGCACGACGCTGCGCTGCTCCCGGTGTGGCAGCAGCTGCGGGGGCCGCTCGAGAGGGGCAACCGCACGACGCGGTTGACGGGCCTGTCCCGCGAGACGCGGCACGCGCTGCGGCCGGTGCTGGGCCGGCCGGTCACCGGCGACGTGCGCGTCGTGCTCGGCGAGCTGGACGAGCGGCTCGGTCGACCGCTGGTCGAGGTGGTGGAGTCGCTCACCGGGCCGTTGCGGGACCGGACGGCTGAGCGAGCAGCACGCGCAGAGCCGTTGGCGATCCTGGCCGCGGTGGACCAGGACTGGGCTGCCGCGGTGCGCAGCAGCGGGGTGCTGAGCCGGCTTGCCGATGCCGAGCAGGTGGCGCAGCACGCGGTCGCGGTCCGTGCCCATCTGCCTGGTGCGCCACGGCTGCGCACCCAGCTCGCGGCGGCCATCACGGGCGATGCGCACGCCCTGGACGACGGGAGGCCACTCGCTGCCGTGGTCCTGCGCGGCATCAACGCCGGCGTCCTGCCGGCCACGGCCGCCGAGCGCAGAGCAGTGTGGGCGAGCGTCGGTGTCCAGGCTGACAGCGTGTCCACCAGTGTGCTCACACTCGGGCTGCGGCCGCGTGCAGGTGGGCCGCTCGTGGATGCCGCCGAGCGTGGCGACCCGGTGCACCTCACGCCGTGGGACCTGCAACGCCGCGAGGTCCGCGTCGAAGGGCCGGTGCTGGTGGTCGAGAACCCCTCTGTGCTGGAGGCTTTCGCGCTCTGTCACGGCGGGCGCTTTGCGATGGTGTGCACCGCGGGATGGCCGGCACAGGTGGCTGTCGACCTGCTGGCGCGCCTTGACACGCCGTTGAGCTACCACGGCGACCTGGACTGGCGTGGCGTCGAGATCTGCAGCTGGCTGATCGAGCGGCAGGGTGTCCGTCCGTGGAGGATGACGGTGGAGGCCTATCTGCAGGCGCCTGGCGGTGAGCCGCTGACCGGCCGTCCGGCGGTCACGCCCTGGGAGCCGGGGCTGGCGCAGGTCATGGCGGAGCGGGGTGTCGCGGTGCACGAGGAGCAGATCGTGGAGTCGTTGCTCGCGGACTGGCCGACCTGTGTCGAACGGCTCAGGTCGGCTGGCTGAACAGCTGCCACCCCTGCTCGAGCAGGTGCTGGTCCGGCCGCTCGGCAACCCGCTTCGGCACCTCCGGCGTCCAGCCGTGCACGTCCTGGATGCCGTGCTTGAGCATTGGCCCGTCCACCTCGAGCATGACGTCCCCTCTCACCTCCACGACGTAGTCGCGCCGCACCCCGAGGGTTCCGCGGTCGTAGACCGCGTGGTGGATCTTGCACAGTGACAGGCCGTTCGGCCGTTCTTACGGTGCCCGCGGCCAGCACACCGTGCATCGCCGCTATCAGGTCTGCACGTCGGACAGGTCGTCGGGATAGGTGATGTCGATCTCCGCGATGCTGTGAGCGAAGTCCTTGCGGTTGTTGGTCACGAACCTGTTGGCACCGGCGTCAACCGCGGTGGCGAGGTGAACTGCATCAGCGGCGCGCAGTCGGTAGGACGCGCCGAGTGCCGCAGCGAGCTCGGCAGTGCTGTGGTCCACCGGGGAAGCGGGTGCTACTCCCTGCCTACCAGCGGTAGCATCGTGGTATGAAACTGAGTGTGAGCCTTCCCGATGAGGACGTCGAGTTCCTGGACCGCTACGCAGCCAGCCAGGGGATCAGTTCCCGGTCGGCGGCGGTGCACAAAGCCGTGCGACTCCTCCGGGCGACGCAACTCGGACCTGCCTACGAGCAGGCGTGGGCGGAGTGGGCCGCGGGCCCGGATGACGACGTGTGGGAGTCGGCCGTCGGCGATGGGCTCAGCTGATGCGCCGAGGCGAGATTCGGCTGGTGGATCTCGACCCGTCCCGAGGTGAGGGGGCGAACAAGTGGCGGCCGGCCGTCATCGTGAGCAACGATGGCGCCAACACCACGGCTGAACGCTTGGGACGAGGTGTGATCACGGTCGTTCCCATCACCTCGACGGTGACCCGTGTCTATCCGTTCCAGGTGTTGCTGGACGCTGCGAGCACCGGGCTCGAGCGTGACTCGAAGGCTCAAGCTGAGCAGGTCCGGGCCATCTCGGTCGAGCGCGTCGGACCTCTTCTGGGGGCTCTTTCCGGCGATCTTTCGGTGGCTCTCGATGAGGCGTTGCGCCTTCATCTCGCGCTCTGATGGGCGCTCGACCTGGACGCGTGAGAACGCCTGCCCGAGTGCCGGTCCGGGCGTTGCGAGCAGGACCCGCTGCGCACTCTGACGGCCAGAACCGCACCGGCTCCAGCGCCTCCTGCGGCGCCGTCGCCAGCGACCAGCCCGTCGCCGCGAACGCTCACAGGACCGGCAGCACATGACCCGTTCGTCAACCGCCCTCCGAGTAGAGGCACGGCTGGCCGGGCGGCGCTGCCGCGGGGCGCGCGTGGTGAGCCGTGTGCCGACAGCGACACCGATCGATCCGGCATGAGCTCCACGAACCGGACGCCGCACGTGCCGCCTCGATGGTTCGTCGTCGGCGCCTGGCGGGTCCATCGGGCGATCCATCGAGTGACGGGTGGACGCAAGGGGCTGTGGGCGCCGCGGCCCGGGCACTGGGGCGCGTTGCGGCTGACGACGACCGGACGCCGCACCGGGCAGCCCCGAAGCGTGATCCTCGGCTACATCGAGGACGGTCATGACCTCGTCGCGTTGGCCATGAACGGCTGGG
The DNA here is from genome assembly GCA_026786045.1 of Frankiaceae bacterium. Classification (GTDB taxonomy): domain Bacteria; phylum Actinomycetota; class Actinomycetes; order Mycobacteriales; family SCTD01; genus SCTD01. The sequence continues at coordinate 3,123 of JAJAYV010000224.1, forward strand.
GGGCGGCTGAGCCGGCGTGGTGGCTCAACCTGGAGGCTGAGCCCGAGGCGGTCGTCGAGCTCCGCGGCGGCGAGCGACGCCCGGTGCGCGGCCGGGCCGCCGTCGGCGAGGAGCGGGTCTACCTCTGGCAGCAGTTCCGCACGATCGACGACAAGCTCGACGGCTACGCCGCCCGGCGGCCGCGCGAGACCGCTGTCGTCGTCCTCGAAGCCGCGGCTGGCTGACCGTCGTCACCCACCGCCCCCGAAGGTCTGATGCCGCCAGCGTCAGCGCAGGACGGTGATGCGGCAGCGGGGGCCGGGAGCAGCCGCGAGTCGTCGATCGGCTGTGACCAGCGGTGCGTCCAGGGCCTCTGCGAGTGCGACGTAAGAAGCGTCGTAGGCCGTGAGGTTGGCGCGTAGCTCCCAGCAGCGGGGGAGAAGCGGGGCGTGCGCCGCCCGACTCAGCGGGAGGTCACGCAGATCGGTCAGCGCGAGCTCCACCCGCCGGAGGTCGACCCCGCCGGTCGTGACGTGTCGACGCAGCACCGACAGGACCTCCAGGTCGATCAGCTCCGGCGCTGCGAGCCGCTGGCTGTGCAGGGCCTCGCGCGCGACGTCACCCGCGGCACCGTCGTCGGCCAGAGCCACCACCAGGACGCTCGCGTCAACGACGAGCACGGTCCTCCCGAACGGCTGCCGCGGCCTGCTCGAACGAGATCGAACCGCCGGCCCGCCCGCCTGCTCGTGTCAGCACCTCGTCCACCGTCGGCCGGGAGGCCTCCTCGATCAGACGACTGCGCAGGTACTCCTGCAGCGACTGCCCCGCGGCCGCCGCGCGACGCCTGAGCACCGCGTGCGTCTCCGCTGGCACCTCTTTGATCTGCACACTGGGCATGGCGCTATTTTGGCGCCAACAGCGCCAAGACGCAAGTCGCCCGACGACGCTGCCCGGCCCGGTCCGGGTCGTCTGCGCAGCCGCCGACCTCGTGCGCTGAGACGACCCCTGGCCGCTACAGCCCCTTGCCCGGGTTGAGCAGCCCGGCTGGGTCGAACGCCGCCTTGATCCGCGCCATCAGCGCCCGCTCCGCCGACCCGAGCTGCCGATCCAGGTAGGGCTGCTTGAGCAGGCCGACCCCGTGCTCGCCGGTGAGCGTGCCCCCGAGCGCCAGGGTCGCCGTCACGATC
>JAJAYV010000225.1 GCA_026786045.1 Frankiaceae bacterium
CACCAGTTCATCGGCGGCCTGTTCGTGGCTGAGCCCGGCCGGGAGGAGCTGCTGCTCGACCTGCTCGCGACAGGGAACGGCGAGGCGCTGCTGGAGTTTGTCGCCGCGCGCCACCGCCCGCCCGTGCTCATCGGGCCGGACGGCCAGCGGATCGAGCTGGGGGCCGCGCCGGTCGGCCCGGCACCCCGGCCCGTCGTCCCGGATCCGGAGATCGCCCGGCAGGTGATGGAGCACCTCGAGCTGCGCTGGTGCACCGAGCCGGTGCCCGCGCTGGCCGGCCTCACCCCCGAGCAGGCGGCCGCCGACCCGACCCGGCGCGACGACGTGCGGCGGCTGATCGACAGCTTCCCCGAGCCCGACCCCGCCCGCGGCCGGCTGGGGCTGCGGCCGTCGTCGTTGCGGGGCCGCCTGGGGCTGGGCTGACGCCAGCTGATCGAGGGCAGGCTCCCCGAGCGGGGCCGTGCTCGGCGAGTCGACTTGTGCACAGATCCGCTGAGCACACTCGTGGCGACTTGCTTCTGCCTGGACGGTCGCCGCATGACGATCTCCAACGTCAGCTACGCCGCCGGTGCGCCAACCCACCTCGTCAGCAGCCGGGGGTGAGCTCGAAGGCCCGTGGCAGGGATGATCCGCGTCGCAAGCACGCTAACCAGGGCCGTCGACGGCTCTCACCAGTCGCAGCGGACTGACCTCGGCGAGGCGCTCGAAGTCGCGGTCGCGAGCCAGGACCGGCACGTCCAGCCGGAGCGCGACGGCACCGACCAGGCAGTCGACGAGGGACCGGACGGTGTGTCCGGTGCGACGGACATCGCGGTAGAGCGCCGCCGCCAGGTCGTGGTCTACCGGGGAGGACGCGGGCAGGGCGGTGAAGCGGGCCAGCATCCTGCGCAGGTCCTCCACGGCGTCCTCCGACGCTCCAGCGAGCAGCTCGAGGCGCACCACGTCGGGCACGCCCGCACCTGCGCCCGTGCGCACGGCGTCCTGCAGGGCCACGTCGGCCGCAGACCCGGTCGCTCGGAGGAACTCCACCCAGGCCGAGGTATCGACGACGATCACGAACGCGGTGCGCCCGCCCGGCGCAGCTCCTCCAGATCGCCGGCCCACCCGGTCCCGCGCATGGCGAGGACTTCGGCGTCGGACATCGGGTCGACCAGCAGCCGCCGGAGCGCGAAGTCGACAGCATCCCGCTTGGTGCGCAGTCCGTAGGTCTCCTGGACCCGGCGAAGGACCTCGTCGTCGATGTCGATGTTCGTCCTGGCCATGTGCACAACGATACACTTCGAGGTGTACGGAGGGGCGCGGACCGGGAGTAGACGGCATCGGGGGCTCGGCGTGCCGCACCGCACCCCGGGCGCACTCAGTCGGCCAGCGCCACGGCGACGTCGGGGTGCAGCGCTGTCAGTGCGCGGTCCAGCGTCACGAGCCGACCGCCCCGGGCCCGCGCCAGGCCAGCGAGGTAGGCATCGGTGACCTGCCGATGCCCAACAACGCCACGCAGCTCGACGTCGAGGTAGGACTGGTCGTCACTCCAGAACTCGTGCCGCTCGGAGGCGGTCACCGCGGCGAGCACGGCCACGGCGTCCGCGGACGTTGCCCCAGCCCGCAGCCAGGCGCGCAGCAGTGCGCCCTGGGTGACCGGGCAGGTGGCGAACGAGTCCGTCGCGCCGACGAACCACCGCTCGGCCACGTCGTGGTGCACGTGGTCGGCGACCGTCAGCGCGATGAGCACGTTGGCGTCGAGCAGGTCGGTCACTGATCGTCGTCCAGCGACCGGACGTCCTCGCTGGTCATCACGCGGCCGAACACCCCGACCTTCAGACCTGTACGCGGGCTGACGCTCACCCGCACCGGCCCAGCCGTGCCGAGGCCGGCCCGCAGCAGGCGGGTGACGACGTCGCTGAGCGACGTCCCGGCGTCACGGGCGATCGCGACCGCCACCGCATGCACGTCCTCGGGCAGATCCACCGTCGTCCGCATGTGGCGATGCTAACACCGTGATGCGAAGTGCACCGCTTCTGCATTGTGATGTTTCCGGGAGTCACTCCCGAGGAGGGGTCCTGATGGGCCGGCCGAGCAAGTACTCCCCGGAGTTCCGGGGGCAGGCGGGGACCACCAGTTGGCCATGGACACGGTGGAGCTCGTGCGAGCTACCGGCAGACGCAGGGATTCGACGAGATTCGACTACAATTCTGGTCTATGACGACCCTGCCGCTGTCCGAGGTCAAGGCTCGGCTGTCCGAGATCGCGGACGAGGTCGACCGCACGCACAAACGCGTCCACGTCACCCGCAACGGCCGCGAGTACGTCGTCCTGCTCTCGGCGCAGGACCTCGAGTCGCTCGAGGCGACCATCGAGCTGCTCAGCGATGCCGCCGCCATGGAACGCCTTAAGGCGGCGGACGCTGCTGTGGCCGCGGGCGACGTCACCGACGCGGAGGAGATGGCGCGGCTCATGGCGGAACGGCGCCGGCGCGGGCCTCGTGCCGGCTGACGCCCCGTACTCGATCGTGCTCGCGCCAGGTGCCCGGCGGGCCCTTGCGGAGGCCCTGCCGGCGGACGTGGCGTTCGCCGCGTGGGAGCTGATCAGCGGCCCGCTTCGTCAACGACCGCGCATCGTCGGGGCGCCGCTGCGCGCACCGTTCGAAGGGCTGTGGCGCGCGCGACGAGGGGAGTACCGGGTCCGCTACCGCATCGACGAGACCAAGCACGAGGTCGTCGTGTTGGACATCGAGCACCGACGCGGCGCGTACCGATCCTGAGCAGCTTCGGCCCGCCTGGCTGCGGCCTGAGCTGGATACCGAGCACGGGCTCTCACTGCGACCGCCAGGCGGGCACCCCGTACATCAGGTACTTGACGTACCTAGTTCGGTCCCGGACCATGGCAGGCATGGACATCGGGCAGCTTGCGGGCGCGACCTCGCACTTCGGCACGTTCACCGAGACGCGCAAGCACCTGCGCTCGGTGCTCGACAGCGCCCAGGCGGGTCGCGTCACGACCGTTCAGCGCGAGGCCGCCCGGTTCGCCGTCGTCGACGCCGAGCAGTTGCTGCGGAGCCTGATGCGCCTGCGTCCCGCTCAGGCCACCGTCGTCGCCGAAGGTGGCGGCTGGTCCGCGGTGCTGCCGGGGCTGCCAGTGCACGGCGATGGTGAGACCTTCGAGCAGGCCATCGACGACCTGCTCGAGGCGCTGCGCGACTACGCCGACGCCTGGAACGACCGACTGCTCAACGCCCCCAACCACCGCGAGCACTGGCCTGTCGTCGAGCTCGTCACGCTCGCCAGCGACGACCAGCTCCAAGCATGGCTCCTGGTCGAGCAGCCGGGCCGGTGAGCGGGCCAGCCTCACGCCGCGAGCACAAGCAGTTCTGTGACATCGAAGGATGGGACACCGTCCTCAACGCCGGCGGCAAGAAGGTCAGCCACCACATCACCCTCGAGCTCGCCCTGGACGACGGACGCATCCTGCGTACGCGCATCTCCCGTCCGGCGAACAACGACACGTACGGCCCGAGCCTGTGGACGGCCATCCTGCGCGACCAGCTCGACGCGACCGAGGACGCGTTCTGGGACTGCGTCGAACGCCAGGTGCTTCCGCCGCGACCTGGCAACGCTGACTCACCCGCCGCCGCGGGGCTGCCGGCCAGTCTGGTCCATCAGCTCAAGGGGGCGCTGGGCCTGAACGACGCCGACATCGCCGTCCTGAGCAAGGACGAGGCCGTGGCGCGCATGACCGCCTTCTGGTCGCAGCCGCCAACCTGACCGCGGCCGGCCCGCGGCCCGTCAGCGTGCCGAGACCAGCGCAGCGTGCGCGAGCGCCTGCCCGACCGGGGTGACCACCCGGTTGCGCCAATCGACGTCGTGCCAGGCACCCGCGACGTCGAGCACCTCCAGCGCGTCGCTCGCGGCGTGGTCCGGCGCGTAGGGGCTCACCGCCCCGCCGCCGTCCGTGACCCAGCCGGCCGCGGTCAGCAGCTCGGCCACCGGCTGGCTATGGCTGCGCCCGGCGGCGACGGCGACCAGCACCAACGGGATCGCCGTACGCGCGAACGCGTCGCGGGGTCGGCCGGGCAGCCGCTCGGCCAGGTGCCGGAACAGCCCGTGCGGATCGTCGCGCAGCGCCGTACCGGTCTTGGTCGCCAGCAGCTGCCCGCGGGACACCCGCAGCAGGCCGGTGCGCTGCGCCGAGGCGCGCAGCCGACGTACCGGCTCGGTCAGGTCCTCGCGGTTGCGCTTGCCGATCCAGCGGTCCTCGGGCCACAGGGCGTCCATGGCCTCGGTCACGAGGGCGGGCGGCAGCCACCCGGCGGCGGTCAGCTTCACGCCCGCACCGACCCGGTGCAGCAGCCAGCGGTACCTCGCGGTGGCCGTCTCCGCGACGTCGTCGTCCACCGCCACCGGCTGGTCGAGCCCGGCGGCGGCGAGCATCTCGAGCAGCACGGCCTCGTCCGGCGTTCCGTACAGCTGCTGCTGCAGCGTGTGCAGCTCCGGCGGCATCGACCGGGTGGCGCTCCAGACGGCGAGCGCGGCCTGCGCCTCGGCGAGAGCCCACGAAGGGGCCGCCCCCGCGTCCCACTCCCAGATGCCGCCGCTGTCCTCCGGCGGCGCGGCCCCGTGACCGGCCAGCAGCCGTACGTCGTCGACCGCCGGTCCGACCTCCTCCACGACGCGCCGGTGATGCCAGTCGTCGCCATAGTCGTAGAGGTAGGTCAGCACCTCTCCCGTTACGGCGAGTACCTCGTCCAGCCGCACCTCGCTCGCTGGGACGCCGTCGTCCTCGCCCTCCTCGACGTCGTACGGGCACAGGTACTTCTCGCCGTCGCCCCAGGCCTCGTCGTCAAGGCTGAAGCGGTGCAGGTGGCTGTCCGTCCAGTCGAAGACGGCCTGCAGCACGCCGTGCAGCTGGTCCAGCCGCAGGGTCGACGGCAGGACGAGGCGGCGCCAGACCGGCGGCGTCGCGCCGACGAGGTCGACGCGGACGGTCACGCCGAACGGCTCCTTGGCCCGGCGCCGGCGGCGGCGCTGCGGCACCGGGGCCATACGCTGGCGCGCCCGGGCGCCGGCCAGGTCGATCAGCTGAGAGGTGCTGTCCCGCAGCTGGTCGAGGTCAATCGCGGCGATCGCGATGGACACCTCGGGGGGCAGGTCGGACGGCTGCTCGGGCGGGCGGCGCGGCATGGAGACACCGTACGTCGCACGCGCCCGGGGCGGTTCGGCGTCATCACCGGATGGGCCGGGCAGCTGCCGGGCTCAGCCCGGCCGGCGGTACATCGCCGATTATCGTCCGGATCCAAGCTCAGGACCAGGCCGCATGACAAGCTCCTGCCGTATGGAGAGCCTGCCGGCCGGTGTCTACGAGACACTTCACACCGCGCGGCTCGAACGGGCCCTGGGGCAGTCGCCAGGCTTGACCCCTCGCTACGCGCCGGTGGAGCCGGCGGACGCGCCGGACGTCCTCGCCCGACACCTAGCCGACGCAGTGCGTCGGGCGCTGGCCGCTGAGCGCGAGCCAGGGCTGCAGCTGAGCCTGGTGAACCGGCTGCTGGAGCTCCTCGACATGGTCGAGGAGAAACCTGCGGTCGCCCTGGAGCAGCTCGTCACGCTCACCCGGCCCGTCGCTCCCGGGGTCTACGCCCTGCAGCGCCCGGTCACTCCCCTGTCGCAAGCAGCCCTTCTCACGAACGCCGCCAATGAACCGAGCCTCGGCGCCGAACTGCGCGCGGAGATGTCGTCCGCCGATCAGGTCGACCTCCTCTGCGCCTTCATCCGCTGGCCGGGATTGCGCGTCCTCGAGAGCGCCCTGACAGGTCTTCGGGAGCGCGGGGTACAGCTACGGGTCCTCACCACGACCTACATCGGCGCCACCGAGCGGCGGGCTATCGACGAGCTGGTCAACCGGTTCGGTGCGCAGGTACGCATCAGCTATGAGATCCAGTCGACGCGACTTCACGCGAAGGCATGGCTGTTTCGGCGTAACTCGGGATACGACAGCGCCTTCGTCGGCAGCTCGAACCTGTCGCGGGCCGCTCTGCTAGACGGGCTGGAGTGGAACGTGCGACTTTCCGGGGTCGCGACCCCCGACCTACTCCGCAAGTTCGAAGCCACCTTCGACAGCTACTGGGCCGACGCTGCCTTCACTCCCTACGACCCCGGCACCGACGCCGACCGCTTGGACGACGCGCTGGCGCGTGCCGGAGCCCGCGGCGGCGGACCTCGGACGACCATCAGCCTGGCCGGTCTCGAGGTGCGAGCTCTCCCCCATCAGGACACCATCCTCGAAGCCCTGGACGCCGAGAGGCAGACCCACGGGCGGCACCGCAACCTCGTCGTCGCGGCGACTGGCACCGGCAAGACCGTCGTCGCAGCGTTGGATTACCGGCTCCTCTGCGCACAGCACAGCCGGCCACTGTCCCTGCTGTTCGTCGCGCACCGTCGCGAAATCTTGGAGCAGGCGCAGCGGACCTACCGGGAGGTCATGGCGGACGGTGCGTTCGGGGAGTCCCATGTCGGCGGCGCTCGACCTGAGCGCTGGAAACACGTCTTCGCCAGCGTCCAGTCGCTGGCGTCGTACGGAGTGGACCGACTCGCGCCGGATCACTTCGACGTCGTGGTCATCGACGAGTTCCACCACGCAGAGGCGCCGACCTACCGCCGTCTCCTCGACCACCTGACGCCGGTCGAGCTGCTAGGACTGACCGCCACGCCGGAGCGCGCCGACGGCGTCGACGTGCGGTCGTTCTTCGACGGACGCACTGCCTACGAGCTTCGGCTTTGGACGGCACTCGCCGCCGACCTGCTCGTGCCCTTCCACTACTTCGGCGTCCACGACGACGTCGACCTCAGCGGCCTCGAATGGAAGCGCGGTGCGTACGACGTCGCGGGCCTCGATCGGGTCTACACCGGCAATGACGGCCGGGCCGTGAAGGTGCTCGCGGAGCTGCGCGACAAGGTGACCGACGTCGGCACGATGCGGGCGCTCGGCTTCTGCGTCAGCGTCGCGCACGCCGAGTACATGGCCCGCGTCTTCCGTGAGGCTGGCATCCCGGCGTTGGCCGTCTCGGGGCAGACGCGGGACGACGATCGGGCAACGGCCCTCGACAAGCTCCGCCGCCGCGAGGTGAATGCGCTGTTCGCCGCCGACCTCTTCAATGAGGGCCTCGACCTGCCGGAGATCGACACCGTCCTACTCCTGCGGCCGACGCAGAGCTCCACCGTGTTCCTCCAGCAGCTCGGACGAGGACTTCGCCGCGCTCACGGCAAGGCCGTGCTGACGGTGCTGGACTTCATCGGTCAGCAGCGAAGGGAGTTCCGCTTCGACGTCCGCTACCGCGCCCTTACCGGCGCCAGCCGACGTGGCCTCGAGCAGCAGATTGAGCAGGGCTTCCCGTACCTGCCGGCAGGCTCTCAGCTGGTCCTCGATCGGGTCGCGCAGAGCATCGTGCTTGCGAACGTCAATTTGCAGCTCCAGCTGTCGCGGCGCGACCTGATCGCCGACGCGCGTTCCCACGGCGACCTGTCGCTGGACGACTATCTGCGAGAGTCCGGTCGGGAGCTCACCGACGTCTACCGGCGCAACGGGTCATGGACGTCGCTCCGTCGCGACGCGGGTCTGCCAACGGCCGCCGCCGGTCCGGCGGAGGGCGCCCTGCTGCGGCGGATGTCGGTACTCGCGCACGTCGATGATCCCGAACGGGCCGCGCTCTACGGGCAGCTCGCTGCGCCGGACGGACCGGACTACGAATCAATCAGCCCTCGCGAGCAGCGGTTGGCGCGGATGTTGTTCTTCGTGCTCTGGCCGGACAAGGGCGGCTTCAGCTCGTACGCCGAGGGGCTCTCGCACTTGCGTGCCCACCCCGGCGTGTGCGCGGAGATTCGCGAGCTCGTGGGGTATGGCGTCGACCAGGCACGTCATCTACCGAAGTCGCTCGGCGAGGGTCTGCAGGACGTCCCGCTCTTCAGCCACGCCCATTACCGCCGCGAGGAGATCCTCGCCGCGCTCGGCTGGGCCTCCTGGGAGCGCAAGGCCCACGGTCACAGCAGCGGTGTCGCTTGGGCGGAGTCGACGACGACCGACGCGCTCCTGATCAACCTCCGCAAGACCGAACAGCGCTTCTCCCCCACAACCATGTACCGCGACTACGCGATCAGCCCCGAGCTGTTCCACTGGGAGTCGCAGAACGCGACCTCCACGACCTCCGCGACTGGTAGGCGCTACCTCACACACCGAGCGATGGGCACGCGCGTGGTCCTGTTCGTTCGTGAGACCCCCACTGACGAGCTCGGCGCGCCGCCGTTCCTCTGTCTGGGCCAGGCCTCTTACGTGGAGCACCGCGGCGAGCGTCCGATCGCCATCACCTGGAAGCTCGCCCGACCGATGCCCGGCGAGACGTTTCGTGTGGCGAGCGTGGTGGCGGGCTGACGCGACACCAGGTCCCGATCTGCTAGCTCTCAGTGACTCCCCCGGCCCATGGTGAAGCCGGCACTCGTCGGCCGTCACTAACTCGTGATGGTTGACGACTCCCGGCGCGCGACCGAAGTGACCTCGCCCTGCAGCAGCCCGCTCAAGAACCGCTGCGTCTCCGGATCGGTGCTGACGACCATCGAGCCGAGCATCCCGCGCGTCAGCAGCACCTTGTAGGTGTTGCGCACCGCGCGGTCGAACTCCGGCAAGGTCGCCCGCTTGACCTGCGTGTCGAAGCTCTTGCCCGGCTGCGCGACCCAGCGGTCGCCGCGCCAGACCAGGTCCGGGCCCAGGATCACGCCTGACCAGTCGTACTCGAAGCCCTGCGCGGTGTAGACGCAGCCGACCTGCCCGAACCCGGCCGGGTCACTCGACCAGAACGGCCGACCGGGCGCGCCGCCGACGGAGGTGTCCTTCTTGTTGTTCCACGGCCGCCGCCACTCCCCCACGACGACGTCCTCGGGCAGGCTGCCGTCGCCGTGCGCATCGCCCCACGGCCAGCAGTAGCCAGCGCTGATCCGTGCGCTGTAGCCCGCGTCCTGGTGCCGGCGCAGCACCGCCTCCATGTGCTCGGCGCTCTCGGCCAGCTGCACCGCGAAGTGCTCGTCGCCCTCCCACACCATCGGCCCGCCGGGCTCGAGCCCGAGCAGCCGTAGCACCCACGTCTCGTACGCCCGGCTGCCGCCGCAGCGGTACTGCCCGTCGAGCTCGACGCACTCCACGTCGATGCCGAGCCGCGCCGCGGCCACCTGAATCTCACTGAGCGACCCGAGCTCACCGGGCCGGACCACCTGGTTCTCGTCCAGTAGGAACACCGGCACTTGCGCCACCTGGAGCAGCTCGTCGACCTGCGGCGTACCGGTCCGCGCACTCGCCTTCGTGTAGCGGTTGGCCGAGGTCTCCCGGATGCGATGCGCCTCGTCGCACAGCAGCACGTCGAGCTCGTTCGGCTCGAGCTCGCCGAACTGGTTGAAGTACCGGAACATCGCCTTCACCCGCGGCGCCCGCTGGCCCGCCACCTTGCGCAGCGTCTGGGTGAACGCCGACGACCCGGTCGCATGCAGCACCGTCCTGCCCTGCCGCGACAGCTCGCCGAGCAACGACAGCGCGATGACGCTCTTGCCCGAGCCCGGGCCGCCGACCACGACGATCGCCTGCTTGGTGACACCGCGACGGGCCCGCTCCAAGGCCCGCAGCACCAGCCGGTACGCCGTCTGCTGCTGGTCCTGCAGCCGGAACATCTCGCGCCGCTGCACCTCGTCGGCGGCCAGCGCCAGCAGCTGCCGGCTCGGGCGCACCGCGCTGCCCAGCAGCCGGTCGGCCGCCTCCGCGCCGGAGGCCGGGGCCAGCCGCCCCTTGAGGTAGTCGAGGAACTCCGCGCGCCGCTGCCCGGTGAACAGCCGCCCCTGCTCGTCCTCGGGCAGCCGGAACAGCTCCTCGACGTCGCGGTCGGTCGCGTTGTGCAGGTACGCCACACCGGCCAGCGGGTCGTCGAGATCGGCCAGCGTCGCGAGGAAGTCGCCCAGGTGGCCGCAGTACCGCCGTACCTGCTCACCGGGGTGCAGCCGGGTCCCGCCGTACGCCGGCACCACACACAGATCGACCGAGTCCTCGAGCAGCGAGGCCGAGCTCCACTGCTTGAGCTCGACCACGACGTACGACGGCTGCCGGGTCCTCGGGTGCACGCCGCACAGCACGACGTCGGCGCGCTTGCTGGTCAGCGGCAGCTGGTACTCGAC